>JAICMB010000339.1 GCA_025929455.1 Bryobacteraceae bacterium
GGCGGCGGCCGGCCCGGCATCTCCTCGGTGATGGTCGACGCCTTCAACATCATGCAGGACCGAATCACCCGCGCACGGCTCGCGGGCGATCCGCCGGACCTCCTGATCTCGCCCCGTGTCGGCCAGATCGGCTGGTTCGATTTCCATCGCGCCGCCGACCTGATCGAATTCGGGGCGCGCTCGGCCGAGCGCGCGATCGATTCCATCCAGGAAGTGATCGACGTGCTGGTCCCGCCCGGCCCCGACGCGGTGAAGGCGAAGCTGCCTTGAAGGAAGTTCAAGCCGTCTTGATGTAATCGCGCAGCGCCTCTTGCTCGCGCTCGTATTCCTGCACGCGCCACTTCACGACGTCGCCGATCGAGATGAGCCCGACGACATTACTCTCCTCGACCACGGGCAGGTGACGGAATTTTCCGAGCGTCATCATTTCCATGATGCCGCTGACCGTATCGGACTGGCGGCAACTCACCACCTTGCGTGTCATCACATTGCTGACCGGCTCATCCAGTACGGCGGCGCCGCGCTCGCCCAGCACGCGCACAATGTCGCGCTCCGACAGGATGCCTTCGATGTGACCGGCGATGTTCAGCACCAGAACCGCACCGATCTTCTTTTCACCGAGAGTTTTTATCGCCGCCGAGAGCTTTGCCCCCGGCTGGATGCTTTCCACTTGATGGCCCTTGGTATCGAGAATGGCCCGCACCGTCATTGCTGCCTCCCTGGATCGATCAAGCCCCGCCTGGGGTTTCCATCGCACGTCTAAGACAACCTTCCCGCGTCAACTTCGTTTCGCCCGCTCCGCCCGGTGCGGCGTTTTTTCGCCGTCCGTCTTTCTCCTCGCTTCTATGATGATGAATGGAATCGATTCATCACGCAATCAGTCACGGCGGCTGACCTAATGCGGAGAATCTCGCAACGCGGCTGCAGCATCGTCGTGGCCGCGGTCTTGGCCGTGCGGGTCCGGATCGAACAGCGCAAATAGAATCAAACCTGCGACAAAGCCGCCGATATGCGCCTGCCAAGCCACGCTCTGGCCTTCACCCATGCCGACTGCGATAGAGCCGATGCCAAAAACGATATTGACGCCGAACCAGATTGCGAGAAAGGCGAGCACGCGGCCGTTGCGCAGCGCGCGCCACAGCGAGAGCGCTGGAACTTTCGCGGCGGCTTCGGCATCCCTGCGCGAGAATGACAGAAAGCTTCCCTTCACGAAGGCGAAGCGCATCGACGCCGCCATCGTGCCCGACACTGAGGCGGACGCGCCGATCATCGGCGCCAGCGCATGCTCGTGGGTGATGAGATGGGCGAGCGCACCGGCCGCCGCCGTCACCGCCATGAAGAGATAGAAGCGGAAGGCGCCGAAACGCCGCGCCAACGCGCTGCCGAACGGCAACAGCCACAGCACGTTGAAACCGATATGGCTGAGATTGGCATGCAGCAGGGAGTAGGTCACGAAGGTCCAGACCTTGGCGCCGGCGCCGCCGGGGAACGTCACGTCGAGCAGCGTCGTGTCATAGCGCTTCGGGATGAAGCCGAACACGTCGATGGTCCATTCCTCCCACTCCACCGGCAGGAAAACGCGCAGGTGAATGAGCGCGAGCAGGAGCACATAGGCCGTCAGCGCCGGCGGCAGGGTCAGAACCGGCTCGTGCGGCGCATGCGCCGGCAGTTCCGCAGGCGATCCCTGCCGATTGTCCTGCGTGGGTTGTCGAGGAAATTCCAAGGCGAAGCAGACCTTCAGCAGCGGGCCATCCCGGCCCGGCTGAGATAGTCGCCTTTGGGCCGCCCGTGCAAGTGCACAATGGCATAATGTTTTGCGCCCGGTGCCCCGAATATGGGCGGCACGCCTGCGCTGCGACCGGCATGACAGCACCATCTTGCCCGTGCCCCGGACGCGGTGCAGCGTGAAACGCTGCTCCGCAGAGCCGGGGCCCAGGCCCTCACGAGTTCAATTGGTCGCTCAAATCTCGCCAATCCGGGTTCGGCTTCTCGATTAGTACGATTTTCCACGCCCGCCGCCAGCGCTTCAATGTGTGCTCGCGAGCCCGGGCATCCAAAACGGTATCTTAGTTCTCGAAGTACACCAGCCGGTCCACACCGTATTTCCGCGTGAGGCCGGGGACGATCTTGGCTTTATGCTCCGATACGCGCCGCGCTAGATCATTGGTCGCGCCGACATAGATCGTGCCGTTCCTCTTTTTTGCGAGGATGTAGACGAAGAATTGCGCGTGCATGTACCCAGAGCCGAGAAATTGGGTCCCGGATCAGCGTCGCACCACTCCGTGCTGCGCCGCATCCGGGACACGAGACTAACATGACCCGACGCCCCGAAAACAAAAGGGAGGGTGCCAAGTACACCCTCCCTCGTTGCTGTGGCCTGTGCGCTGCGCGAGTGGCGAGATATCCCCACCCCTCCCCGCGCGAGCGCCAGCCCGATTTGTTTGACGCCTGTGTACGCCCGCGCCGGAACCTGGAGACAACCGGCGAGGCGGAATGAGGCGACCATAGCGGCAGGCGATCCGGCCGCAACCACATCGTTAATTTAACGTTAACATCGCAAAGCCGGCGCGGCGCCCGCTTCCGGCATGGACGCTGCACCGCCCCTCCTGCACAACCGATTTCGGGAACGGGCGTGCGCGAAAGCGGGACAGAAGTGTCCCAATGACGCGGGCGCCGAGGTGGGTTTGAACCATGAAGCATCCGGCCAGCCGGGAATTTTTCGACTATTGGGACGGCAAGCGCGGCGACACACGGGCGCCGGAACGCAGCGACATCGACCCCAATGCAATGCGCGGACTGCTCGGCGACATCTTCGTACTCTCCTGCGATACCAGCGCCGGCTATCCTTTCCGCGTCGCCGGCACCCGCCTCTGCGCGACGTTCGGACGCGACCTCAAGGATACGAACTTTCCCGCTCTCTTCACTGCCGCAAGCCGTCCCGAGATCGCAGAGATCGTCGGCACGGTCGCCGACGAGATGCTGCCCGCAATCGCAGGCCTCACCGCGACGAACTCGCGCTGCGCGCTTTCGCATCTCGAACTGCTGCTGCTGCCTTTCAAGAACCGCGCGCATACGCCGGTCAGCCTGACCGGCCTGCTTGCGCCGTTCGAGACCGCCGCTAGCGTTCTCGGCGAGCTTACACTCTCCTCGTTTCGTTATATCCATCCGCCGCCAGAGAGCCTCCTCCCGCGCGTCGTGCGGAAGCTGAAGATCGCGCGCGGCTTGATGGTGTATGAGGGATTGCGGTAGCACGCAGATTTCCGATGCGTAGGATGGGTTGAGCGAGAGAGCGTGCCCACCGCTCCACTCTAAAGTGGTGGGCACGGCGCTCGCGCGCCTTTGCCCATCCTAGGATTCTGATTCGAATTTCAACCATCTTTGGTGTTGTCATTCCGGGGCGATGCGAAGCATCGAACTATGGGGCGCAATTGCGCCCCTGAGAATCTCGAGATTCCGGGTCTGGTCCTTCGGACCATCCCGGAATGACATTGCAGGCAAAGCTCGACGTTTCCGCGACGCAATTGCGTCGCGTCCGAGCATTCACGCAGGCCGGGCCAGCGGGATATGGCCGGGCTCACGCGCCGCGCAGCTGACCGAAGCGGTCCCTTCGCGCCGACTCGAAGCGATGCGGCGTCTGCGGTTTGACAAACAACGAGACGACTTCGGGATATTTCTCGCGAATACGCTTCTCCAAAGACTCGACGCAGCGCTCGATATCCGGTGTGCGCAATTCGTCGGAAAATTCGAGGCTCAGGCTTGCGACGATCTGATCCGGCGCCAGGTGAACGGTGATGACGCCATTGGCGCCCTCGACGCAACCCTCCTGCTCTGCGAGTGCGAGGATCGCAGCGTCGATTTCGCTATGCGCAGGTTCGCCGATCAGGAGCCCCTTGCTCTCGCGCGCCAGAAGCAACGCGGTCACCGCCAGCACGAGGCCGATCAGGATGGAGGCGACGCCATCAAGCTCCGGCCGCTCCAGCCGGGTTGAGAGAAAAACGCCGAGCGCGGCAATCGCGATGCCGATCAGCGCGGCGGTATCTTCCAGCAACACCATGAACGAAGGCGGGTCCTTGCTTCTGCGCACCGCTTCGAGATAGCCGGCATCTCGTTTTGCACGGCGGAACGCCGTCAGCGCCACCCACCAGGAGGCGCCTTCGAACAGAAGCGACAGGCCGAGCACGACATAGTTGACGAGCGCGTTCTCGATCCGAGCCGGTGCCAGGATATGCAAGATGCCTTCGTAGACAGAGACTCCAGCGCCCAACGTAAACAGCAACAGCGCGACCACGAAGCTCCAGAAGTACAGCTCGCGGCCGTAGCCGAGCGGATGGGCTGCATCAGGTCGCAGGCCCGCGCGATAGAAACCATAGAGCAGCAGCCCTTCATTGCCGGTGTCGACCAGCGAATGCACGCCCTCGCTCATCATGGAGGAACTTCCCGTGATGAACGCTGCACCGAATTTCGTCACCGCGACCAGAAAATTGCCGAACAAGGCTGCGTAAACGACAGCCTTCGATCGCGGCGACGTCCGCGCCATACCCCTCTCCGTTGCCGACCAATATGACTTGACGACGGCCGAACCCGAAAAACGGAAAGCGCGCGAGCCCGGCTCCAGAGATCGCCGGCATACC
>JAICMB010000683.1 GCA_025929455.1 Bryobacteraceae bacterium
CGTCGGCCGCGCTGATGCCGGCGATGTTTTTCTGCGATACGCGAATGAGCGGGGCGGGCGGGAACACACCCACGATCTGCGATCCGTGACTGTTATGGCAATCGACGCAGGTGGCGTGGCGGTTGCTCTGTAGCAGTGTGGCCTCGGCAGCGTCGTGCTGATTGGTGGACGCTGGAAACGGGTGGCCGACCTTGCCCGTGCTGTACTCAGCGAAAACGTTGGCATACGGCGGCATGGGCGAGACGTTCGTGGATCCGTTATGGCACGCGAGGCAATCCTGCTCGTTCTGTCCGCGCAGAATCTGCGCTGGCCCGGCGGCGTTGTGGGACGCGTGGCAACCGATGCAGGCATTGCCCGCCACCGTGGGATACGGACCCACGCCGGCCTGCGGCGAGACCTTCGCGGTAGAAACGGCGTGTGCGTTGACGGTCCAGTCGGCGAGCGGGTTGACCTTGCCGCTGACCTGGCGCGCGGGATCATGGCAGGCGAGGCACATCTGGCCGTTGGAGCTGTCGCGGACGAGGAATTTCTGCGCGACGGCGTCCTTGGCCTGAACGTGGGGATCGTGACATGAGATGCACTCCACGGTTCCATGACTGAGTTGTACGGCGTGCGTGGCATCGAGCGTGGAGCCCGTGGTAGTAAGCGAAGCGGCCAGGTCGATGTTGTCCTGCAGCGGGGTGTTGAGGCTGAACGGATGCGAGGACTGCATCGCCCCGTTGAACACGTCGGCGTTGGACATGGCGCCGTGCGTGGTGACTTGTCCATAGACCACGCTGGTCCCAACCGCGACGCTTCCGTCGTGGCAGCTCAGGCATTGATTGGTGGAGTAGCCGATGGTCGGTTGCCGGCCGCTGTTCTTCTCCGTGGTGCTGGTGTAGGTGGTGTAGCTCTTGGTGGTGAGCTTCTGGTTCCACAGTCCGACAGAGAGGCCGGAGTGGGGCGCGTGGCAATACGAGCAGGCGTCAGGGCGCGAGCCCGTGATGGGCGAGGTGCTGCCCGGGCCCAGGTTGTGCATTCCTATCACGTCGCCCGGGACCTGCGAAAATGCGGCGCCTGCCGCGCAGAACAGCCCCAGAACGGCCAGCCAATTGGAGAGCTTCACTTCGGTCCCTCCCCGGCCGGCTGCTTGAGCCCCACGTACTGAAACACCTGGACGCGGCGATTGAACGAGTCCACCACGTACACCTTGTCGTTGCGGTCAATCCACAGACCCGCGGGCAACTGGAACTCGCCAGCGTGTGTGCCTCGGGCGCCAAAGGAGTAGAGAAGCTGGCCCTGGCGATTAAAGACCTGGACCGCACCGAAATCGGCATCGACCACGTAGAGATCGCCTTCGGAGTCCACTCCGATTCCCTTGGGGCGGAAGATGGCGCCAAGGTTGTCGCCCGCGGTTCCAATGGCGAACTGAAAGTTGCCGGCGTGGTCGAATGCCTGGACGCGGAAGTTCATCGCATCGACAACAAAGAGGCTGGAGCCGGAGAGGCGCAGTTCCGTCGGAAAATTGAATTCGCCGGTGCGCGTACCGCGCTGGCCAATGGTGCCGAGCACTTTGCCCTGCATATCGAGGTGAATGACCTTGTTGCGCGCAGTATCGGAATCGTAGATGCGCTGCGCGTCCGAGTCAACGGCGATGCCGGTGGGGCGCTCGAAGTATCCCTCACCGCCGCGCAGGCGGCCGATGGTGCGCTGGTATTTGCCGTTGGCGTCGAAGACGAAGACCGCGCCGGAATCCGAATCCGTGACGTAAATGTTGTCGCGCGCATCGACCGCAACACATTGCGGCGTCAGCATGGAGTCGCGCGGTTTTCCCAGGCGCTGGATCAGCTTGTATTTGCGCTGCGCGAAGTCAAAGATGTGCACGCCGGCAACGCCCGGATCGGTAACGATGAGGCGGCCGCGCGAATCTTCCGTCACGCTGTAGGGGCGAATGAGGGAACGGAAGTCCGGTTCGCCGGCAACAATATCGACAACTTTGTTCCAGAAGCCGCGATCGCTGCGGACTTCGGATTCGGAATTGATGGCGCGTTCCCAGGTGAGGGTGCGGCCTCCGTCCAACGACAACTGCCATTGCTCCGGAGGCGTCTTGGCATGGGCCTTCGCACTGGCCGCCGGCGCGCACGCGAGCAGCCACCCCGCCGCGCAGACGGCGGCGGCACGGAACAGTACACGCGTTGTCCGGACTAGAAGAACTTGAACCACCGGGATGCCCCTATGAAGTACGACGAAACGACCTGCGGTGGCGTGCCGGACCCGCTGAATCCCTGCTCGAGCCGCGCAAAGCCGCTGGTGAAGTTCAGCTTACGGTATTGATACTGCAGCAGGGTATTGAACTGTTCATTCTCGTTGGCGGAGGTTAGGTCGCCGGTTGCCGTGTTGCTGCTGGATCGGGCCCACGACGCGCTGAAGATCAGGTGCTTTGTGGGCGTGCTGGAG
>JAICMB010000040.1 GCA_025929455.1 Bryobacteraceae bacterium
CGCGGACTTTGCCGCAGTCGTCGAGGATTTCCGCCGTATGGGGTTGGCGCTCGCGCCCACGTTCATCGCGTTCACGCCGTGGACCACGCGCGAAAGCTATCGCGAGATGCTGGCGGGAATCGCGGAGCTCGATCTGATCGGCAACGTCGCGCCCGTGCAGCTTGCGCTGCGCCTGCTGATCACAGGCGGCTCGCGGCTGCTCGAGCTTCCTGAGATACAAGGTAGTGTGCAGCCGTTCGATGATGCCGCGCTTGTATATCCGTGGACACATCCGGACCCGCAGATGGACACGCTGGCCGCGCACGCTCTGGCCGCTATGGCGGATGCGAACGATCGCCGCGAGGCATTCGAGGAGGCATGGGCGCTCGCGACGGATGAGCCGCTGCCCGAGAATTTCGACCTACTCCCGCGCGCGGCAATTCCTTATCTCGATGAGCCCTGGTATTGTTGAGCGGAGCCCACCTCCGGGCAGTTGGCCCGCATCTAGCCATGAAGAAACGCGTAATGCTGGTCGCCGCGACCACGGGTTATCAAACGCGGTCGTTTCAGCAGGCCGCCGGGCGCGCCGGCATCTCGCTCGCGATGGCGACCGACCGCTGCCACGTGTTGGACGACCCCTGGGGCGATCACGCGCTGCCGATCCGCTTTGACGACAGCGCGGGCGCCGCAGAGGCCGCCATGGTCGCGGGTGAACTCGACGGCATCGTAGCGGTCGGCGATCGAGCGGCAATAACCGCAGCCCACATCGCAAAAACGCGCGCGCTGCGCTTCAGCGCGCCGGACGCGGTTGCTGCCGCCGGGAACAAATATCTTGCGCACGAGCGCTTCCGCGCATCGGGGTTGCTCGTGACCGAGTATTATCGTGTGCCTGTCGAGGACGCGCCGGATGACGCGCGCTTCTATCCGTGTGTGCTGAAGCCTCTCGGCATGTCCGCAAGCCGCGGCGTCATTCGCGCCGACAACTCGCGCGAATTTCGGGTCGCGTTTGCGCGCATCACTGAACTCATTCACGATACGCAGGGGACCGAACCGTTCATACAGATCGAACGCTATATCCCCGGCCGCGAATTCGCGCTCGAGGGTTTGCTTACGAGTGGCGCGTTGCGCACGCTGGCCATCTTCGACAAGCCCGACCCGCTCGAAGGACCGTACTTCGAGGAAACGATCTATATCACGCCGTCGCGGGAGACCGCGGCTGTGCAGCGCGCCATCGGAGAGACCGCCCAGCGCGCCACCCGCGCGCTGGGCTTAAGCGATGGTCCCGTGCACGCCGAAATGCGCGTGAATGAGCAGGGCGTGTGGATGCTCGAGGTGGCCGCACGCCCCATCGGTGGTCTGTGCGCGCAGGCGCTTCCCGGTCTCGAAGAATTGATCCTGCATCACGCCGCGGGCGATCCGCTTCCGAGCGAGCCTTTGTTGCGCAGCGCGAGCGGCGTCATGATGATTCCGATCCCTGCCGCCGGAGTCTACGTAGGCGTCGACGGCGTTGACCATGCGCGCGCGGTCGACTGCATCACCGATGTCGCTATTACCGCCAAAGAAGGACAACGCCTGGTCCCGCTTCCTGAAGGCAACAGCTATCTCGGATTCATCTTCGCGCGCGCGGAGGACCCCGCCGAGGTCGATCGTGCACTGCGGGAATCGCACGCGCGTCTGCGGTTCGCGATTTCGGCCGCGCTTCCCGTGCTGCGCTAGGACCGTTTCGCTCCCTAACGCTACACTGAATTTTCCATGCGTTGGAGCAAACTCTTCATCCCCACATTGCGCGAAAACCCCGCTGAAGCCGAGGTGGTCAGCCACCAACTCCTGCTGCGCGCCGGCTACATCCGCCAGCTTGCAGCGGGCATTTACAGCTACTTGTATCTCGCGCAACGGACACTGCTGAAAATTGAGCAGATCGTGCGCGAAGAGATGAACGCGATCGGGGCGCAGGAGTTTTATCTGCCCGCGCTCAACCCCGCCGAACTGTGGCAGGAATCCGGCCGCTGGGACATCATGGGCGACAACATGTTCCGGCTGAAGGACCGCTTCGGGCGGCCGCTCGCCCTCGCGATGACGCACGAAGAAGTCATGACCTCCATCGCGCGCGGCGAGCTGCGCAGCTACAAACAACTCCCGCAGATCTGGTATCAAATTCAGACTAAATTCCGCGACGAGCCGCGTCCCAAGTCGGGCCTGTTGCGCGTGCGCCAGTTCCTCATGAAGGACGCCTATTCGTTCGACCTCACGCCCACCGGTCTCGACGAGAGCTACGACAAACACTACAGCGCGTATTGCAAAATCTTCGACCGCTGCGGTCTGGAGTATATCGTGGTCGAAGCGCATTCGGGCGCCATGGGCGGCAGCCAGTCGCACGAATTCATGGTGAAGTCCGACGCCGGCGAAGACTACGTCGTGCGCTGCACCGAGTGCGATTACTCGGCCAATCTCGAAAAGGCGGTAACGCGCGCTTCCGCGCCCGCGCAAACCGACGCGGACAGCAGTGCGCAGCGGGAGGAGATTCACACGCCCGGCAAAAAAACCATTGCTGAAGTGGCGGAGTTCCTTGGCGCGCCGGAAACATCACTCATCAAAAGCCTTGTCATGGTCGCCGATGGCAAGCCGCTGCTCGTTCTGCTGCGGGGCGATCATCAGCTCAGCGAAACCAAGCTGAGCGCGATTGGAGGGGCACAGAACGCCCGGCCGGCGCATCCCGAAGAGATACGCGAATGGTTCGGCGCCGAAGCCGGCTCACTCGGTCCCGTGGACGTGCGGGGCATGCGCACCGTCGCCGACGAGAGCCTGCGCGAGCGCCGCAACATGATCGCCGGAGCGAACAAGGACGATTACCATCTGAAGTACGTCACGCCGGGCCGCGATTTCGCAGCCGAGTATCTGGACCTTCGACAGGCTCAGGAAGGCGACGCCTGCGCGAACTGCGGCGCGGCGGTCGAGCTGGTCAAAACCGTCGAGATCGGACACATTTTCAAGCTTGGCTACAAGTACTCGGACTCCATGGGGCTTCGCGTTCTCAACGAAGCCGGTGAAGAAGTGACGGTCATCATGGGCTCCTACGGCATCGGTATCGAACGCATTCTGAGCGCCGCCATCGAACTCTATCACGACAAAGATGGCATGGCGCTGCCACACACCATCGCGCCGTTCACGGTCGTGGTCACTCCCGTCAACTACGCGGATGCCGAGCAACGCAAAATTGCTGAGGATATCTACAATTCGTGCCGCGACGCCTGTATTGATACGCTGATCGACGATCGCGACGAACGTCCCGGCGTGAAGTTCAAAGACGCGGACCTGATCGGCATTCCGTACCGTATTACGGTCGGCAAAAAGGCTGCGCGCGGGATCGTGGAGGTCGTCGAGCGCAAGTCGAGACAGACTGTCGAAGTGGAAGCGGCGAATGCGGCGTCCTATGTGATCGATAAGATCAACGCCGGTGTGCCGCCGGGCGTATGAGCGCGCCCGATTGGAAAGCCGTTCGCGCGGAATTTCCCGCGCTGCGCGATTGGACGCACCTCAACACCGCAACCTACGGCCAACTGCCGCGGCGTGCGACTGAGGCCGTGGCGCGATTCTTTGCGCACCGCGATGAGCTGGCGTGCGCGGATTTTCTGCGCTGGTTCGACGACATGGACCGCTTGCGCGGCAAGATCGCGCGCTTGATCCATTGCGAAGCGGAGGACGTTGCGTTCGTTCCAAACGCATCCACCGCGCTCGGAGTTTTGCTCGCCGGCATCGATTGGAAACAATACGATAATGCCATCACGCTCTCGGACGAGTTTCCTAACAATGTGTACGCGCCGTTGCGCCTGCAGCGGCTCGGGGTCGATTTCATTCAAGTCAGCGGCGACAACCTCCTCGAAGTTGTCAACGAGCATACCCGCCTGGTCCTCGTCAGCATGCTTAACTACACCACTGGCTTTCGCGCGCGGCTCGACGAGATCGGTCCGCTGTTGCGCGAACGCGGCGTGCTGCTCTATGTCGACGGCACGCAAGGACTTGGGCCGCTAACGTTCGATTCCGCGCGCGTGCGGCCCGCCATGCTCGCCGCACATGGATACAAATGGATGCTCGCGCCCACGGGCGCGGGCTTCATGTACGTCGACCCCGAGTTGCGACGCCGTCTCGAGCCGCTCACGGTCGGCTGGCGAAGCCACCGTGACTGGCGCCGCGTGGACAACCTGCATCACGACAATCCGCAACTGTCCGACGCCGCGGAACGTTACGAAGGCGGCATGCTGCCGTTCGCCCTGCTTTATGCGATGGAAGCGTCGCTCGACTTCATATTCGAAATAGGCGTGGAGGCCGTCACGCGCCGCACGTGCGAACTTGCCGCGCTCGTTCGCGACGCCGTGCACCGCCTTGGCGGCGAAGCGCTGTTTGATGACACGCCGATCATCGCCGCGAGATTCGAAGGCCGCGATCCCTCCATCCTTGCCGGTGCGCTTGAACAGCAGCATATTCTCGTAGCTGCGCGCCACGGTTGCCTGCGCATCTCGCCGTATTTCTATAACGACGAAAGCGATATTGCGCGGTTTGAATCCGAGCTAAAACGGCTCCTCTAATCCCTGTTCGGGCCGCGCTTCAGAGTGGCCGATATCGTTTCGAGTTCGGAGCGAATGGCCACCTGCTCAGCGTGGAGTTGCTCGGCCAAGCTCCGCGTACGCGCGAGTTCATCGTTCAGCGTTGCGAGGCACTCCGCCGTTTCGCGGAGCAATGTAGCGTTTCGCAATTCAAACTCGTTCACTTGCTGCGTATACCAGAACAATGCGCGGCGAACCATGCGAACTACACTCGCGCCCAGCTTGCCGCGTACGGTCGGCGGTTCGGGCGGCATACGGCCAATGCGGGAATCCGCGTTCGCCGCGCTGCGTGCAAGTTGGTCAGCGCCTTCGAGCAACGAGCGAATGGCGGCGTCGCGAGGCGCTCCGGTACGGCGCGGGCGTCGCGTAACTCTGGCTTGCGCGGCACGCCAGGCATTTCCTTCATGCATCCGCGCGACTTCGCGACCCACGCTCGTCAGCGTCTCAAGTGGTGGCACCGTATTCTCGTTACGAGGCGTCATACCACGGCTCTCGCGCGCCTCGCGGCCGATGCGGCCGCAATCGCTTCAAACTGCCGAGCGGCTTTATCCCACGACATGGCGTCGACGCGCTCGCGCTGTTTCGACTCAAAACAGCGAAGCCGGCTCAAGTCTGACGACAACTCGATCATCCGATTCGCAAGCGTGACAGTGTCGTCCGCCGGATAAGTATGGATAATGTCTGAGAACTCACGAAAGACCTCCAAATCGGAACAAAGCAACGGAGTAAGTGAAGCAAGCGGGAGGCGGATCGCAGCGCTCGACGCCTCGGTTGACCAACGGTACGGCAGAACCACAAGGTCTGCGTCCGCAAGCTCTTCAAGGACCGTAGTGTCGTCCAAAAACTCCGTGCAGACGAACACGCGATCGGCAATTTCGTTTTCGTCGATAAGCCGCATGCATTCCGACGCATAGGCGCGTGACTCGGGCACATCGTAGAGGGCGTTTATAAGCTTCAGGCGCAGCGCCGGATTCGCAGTGCTCGCTACGGTAAAAGCCTGCAACAACTCATAAATGCCCTTGGGGGGCAGAAAAAAACCGAAGCAGGCAACCGTGAACGTGCCCGGAGTTTCTCCAGGAATGTTCCCGCGCTCGACCGAACGCAAAGGCGGCAAGCCGTGAGGTTGGCACACCGCATGATCAATGCCGGCGGCGATCAGCTTGTCTCTCTCCGCATCTCGATGAACGATGATTGCGTCCACCTCGTTTAGCGCAGAGAAGGCCTGTTCCGATACCTGATCCACCGATCCATGCAGAGTCATGAGCACGGGTATTCCATGCTTTTTTAGCCGTGCCGCCAGCGCGCGAACTGTCGCTATAGATAGCAAGCTGAAGTTGTGTTGTAGCGAAACGATGTCACAGTGCGATCGCGCAATAGCTGCGGCCATTTCTTCGATAGCGGAGACTGACAGGTCGGACGGGCCTGCCGTCCAACAGCGTGACACGTACCCTTCGTCCGGGCGGACGGTGTTGTGAGTATGGCTCGCGAATACAGAAAACCGGTATTGTGAGCCAAGGCTTTGGGCGAGATAGCGGGTGTATTCGGCAATCCCACATCTAGCATTCCAGGTACTCACAAATCCAATGTGTATCTTTGATCCGCGCTGTTCCGACTGAGTCGTGTGTTTCTGGTCTAGCGCGTCCCGGCAGGCGCTTTCGTGACGTGCGGCAACGCGATCCCAGGTGAAATTCGAGCGAATATACTGTTGCGCGCGCGCAGTTTTGGGCAAGACGACCTCCCGCCCGGATTCGTACAACTCGCGCATGCGCGCAGCCAGCGCGTCCACATCGGGTTCCGCCCACAAGGACCCGCTCTGGGTCAGGTGCGTGCGCGCGGGCTGTAGCCGGTAATCGATGTTCCAGCACCATTCTGGGCTGCATAGGTCCGCGTGCCCACCGTGAAACGTCGCAATCACGGGCGTTCCCAACAGCATCGCTTCAGCGACGGGCAGCCCGAAGCCTTCGCCTCGGCTGGGCGCCACCAGACAGTTCGCGTTTTCGATGAGGTATCGCATTTGCGAAACATCCAGCGAATCCCATAAGAGCTTCACGGCCGAGTGATTCGGATGTCTCGCGAACGCGTTTGCGGCGATGCGCTCCACCTCGTTATGAGGGTTTGCAAACGTTTTGACGATCAGCCCGACGGGTTCGCTTTTGCGAAATTCACGGCAGTACGCTTCGAGCAAAACGTCGACACCCTTGCGTGGAAAGCAGGACGAGATGTGGAGGAAGTGAAAGGTGTCCGGTTCGAAGACGGGCACCTCCCGCGCAGCATCGGCAATGATATGGTCCGCGCCGAGTCCGACGACTTCGACGGGGACGTTTACACCGCTGTCGCGCAGTACCGATCGCACATACTCGGACATAACAGTGATCAGATCCAGGCCGGTGTTGAACGCGCCGACCCATCTCTTCGGAAAAACGGACTCTTCCCATCCATAACAGTGGATCGCATGCACAGCGCCAATCATGCCGTCTGTGTATGGAGGATAGATGTATCGCGAGTGAATTTGCGCGCGCGACTGTGCGGCCGAAGCGACGACGTACGGCGAAAAGTCAGGATGGGTCTTAAGAAACTCCGGACTGAACGGGTACGCCGTGGTGTTGTCGCGCTGATGTAATTCTACCGGCCGGCCGGCGCGGATGAGAGCGGCTGCCAAATGCCGGTTTACAATCGCGAGACTATAGTCGCTTTCAAATGGCCCTTCGATCAACATTGCGAATTGACCACCGCACGCGCGGTTTCGGCGAAGCCCAGCGCTGTGATCCGCTCCATGTATCTCTGGCTTAGCGCCCGGACGCTAAACCGGCTCGCGATCAATTCGCGCGCCGCGTCTCCTAAACGGGCGCTTTGCGCGCGATCTTCCGCGAGTTCGCGCATGCAGTCCGCGGCGACGTTCACATCGGGGTCCGCCCATTCGTAACCACGATCTGAATCGAGAAAAGGATACTCATCCCGATTTACACGGATCAAGTTGTATGGGACCAACTTCGCGGTCGAGGGCGTGCAAAAATCACACACGCCGGAATAATTGGTCACGATCGCAGTGCGTCCGTGGGCCATTGCTTCGGCAGGGCCGAATCCGAAGCCCTCGGAGCGGTGCAACGAGACGAAGCAATCGCACATTCGATACAGAGCGGCAAGCGCGGAGTCGCTCATTCTTTCGTCGATCACGCGAATGCGGTTGTCTCGTTCGATCTTTTCGGCGGCTCGCGCCCAATGGAGGCGGTCGGCATCCGTTCGAACGTTATCGAGGTTATGAGTCTTTATTATCAGACCTACGGAGTCACTCTGCCGCGGAAACGCTTGCTGAAACGCCATAATCGCGGCCAGCGGATTCTTCCGCTCAATGATCGACGTCACATCGAAACTGGACAGAAACAGGTACGTATCTTTGGCGTACCCGAACGCCGCGCGATCTAGCAGCCCCGACGGTGCGGTAGGGATAACGGCTTGGCCCATGTTCAACACCGGCCTGGCCGTGGCTGCGCTATAGATATCGGCGAGATACTGACTGGCTGTCCAGATCTCATCGACCATCGCAATCCCAGCCTCATGGACTTTCGACACCCGTGACAGTTCCCAATAGAACTGACCGATCAGGTAATCGTTCAGGCCCAGACGGTGAATGTTGCAGAAACAGCATTCGCATACGTTTTCTGGATTGAGATGCAGGATGTGCATCTTGCGGCGGGCATTGATGCGCACGGAAATGTTTCTATCGCGCTCCGCCGCAAATCCGCTGCGCAGTAGCGAGTGATGCAGATCGAACACGGGAATGCCGCTGGCCAGCAACGTGTTGCGAGTATTCTCTCCGGCCCTGCTGAGCCCGCATACGGTATCGTGATCGCGGTACACCAGGACCGCAGTGTCGAGCACGGGCTCTGGTGGCTCGGGAGGCGCGAACTGCACCGGCGGACCCGACATGACTGCCAGGCCGGAGTTCCCCGGTAGCTGCTGTAGAAACCAGGTCCGCACTGTTGCTTCAGGCACCGGGCCGCTCTGCGCGGCATCCTTGCGTATTGCGCCGTTCGCGGCGGCGGCGACATGTTCAAACGCGGTGGCAACAGCGCCTGGCCGCTGTCTCCAGAAATTAGACACATGCGATGGGATCAGCCGCGAGTGGCCCGACGATAACACCCCTTCGACGGCGCAGTAAGATAGCGACAGTAGCCGTTCACGTTCCGGCCGTGCCTCGACGAACGCAGGATACGCGCTTTTCAGAAACAGCAGCATGCCGCAGGTGATGGGCACGTCGCCGCCGGCCGCATCCTGATTGAGCAGATCGATAATCGCGCCGGGAACTAAAGCGCGCGCGATATGCGACTGCGGCACGAACGTGAAGAGATACCACGATAAAAATTCATAGTAGGAATCGCGCAACGTAGCCGGCTCAAACCCATATTGTTCCGCGGCGGTAACCATAAACCGCGATACCGGCTTCGATGCCGCGCATGGTATCGCGCCGCATAATCCGGGGCGGTGGATGACATCATGTGCCAGGTCTATCTCGGGGGCGTTTAGCCAATCGATCAAGGGCAGCGGCAGCACGGCGTCGTAGGGCGCACGGCTGGGTAGCCATTGGTTCGCAAACCACAGGAGAGCCCGGCCTTCCGCTTCGTATTTGTGAGCCCCTTTTATAATCGGGCGCCCGTGCCGCTCCCATTGATCTTGAATCCAAGCGGGCGTGAGGGAATGTGGGGGCGCGCCCAGCCACAATCGAAAACCGGGATTGTCTCGGCCCGTCACTTCAAAACGCAGCTTCATCGGCGTTCCCTAGACAGAACCGCAGCCGTGACGAAGGGGCGGATTTGCTTCGCACTTAGCGTTTCCTGAAGAACAGCATTATGGACGTCCATTGGACTTCGCCGTCGTTCAGTACGACATGACGGCGGCGCCGGTCTACGCCGCTCGGAACTACGATTGAATCCACAAGATACTCGGGCGGCACGGTGGCCCAATCGACCTCCGACACCAACTGCAAGTTATCACAGGCATCTACTATGGACTCATAAATGCGAGTTCGGTTGAAGTACTCGACGTGATCATACTCGGGCAAAAGCAGATATTCAGTTGCGATGGCGACATGGCCGCCCGGCTTAGTCACACGACCCATCTCTCGCATCGCATCCGCGGCAACGGAATGTCCTCCGAAGTGTTCGATGCTGGACAAGCTCCAGCAGAAATCGAACTGCGCCTCCTTAAAATCGAGATGGGTTCCGCTGCCCACGACAAATTGAACGCGTGAGAAGTCCATCTGCTTCGGACACCACCGCTCTGGGCTGTGCATCACCTCGGCTTTGGCTTCCTGACCTCCCGCGCCCGTCGACCAGCGCTCGTTTCCGTACAGATCCAGGGCCGTTACGCTGCGAATGCGATCGCCAAAATAGAAGATGAGCGGCTCGCGGCCGGCGCCGACTCCCAGACCGCTAGAGGAGGTGTGCACGGCGCCCAGTTGCTGCAAGCCATAAATGCACTGCGTCCACTCCCAGCCCTTCCGATAAACGTGGCCGCCGTTGGTGTGCATAAATACGTGCTTATCGGTCGAATACGGTTCGAGCGCGCGGTGGCAGGACATCCACTCGTTATCCGAGTAGCGCGCGGGGTTACATAACTCGCACAACGATGCCATGCGGAAAAAGCGGTGAGAAGATCAGTCTAACAAATGTGGGCGTTTGTTCCTGAACGAGTATCGCCTTGCCGGGCAACGTTACTATCGACGACGTGCGAGCTGTCGTGGACGGAACATCTCTGCTGCTCCGTAGCGCAGGGGTGAAGACGTACCAACATTACTGGATTGAACACCTGCAACGGACCGCGGGGCGCAATTTTCTATCCATTTTTCCGTACTTACGCCGATTGCGGGGGCTTAATCACGAAGGCTCGAATCAGCCGGACGTCAGCACCCGCCTGCGGCTACTGCTTGTAGGAGCGGCGAATAGGCGGTTTTTCGGGAGTGACCGGCTCACGGAGACCATCGCGGGAAAGACCGACCTGTTTCACATCTCGCAACATCTTCTCAGCTTTCCGCGGCGGACTAAAATCACAGCAACGCTTTTTGACATGACCTGTTGGACTGCGCCGGAGACGCATACACCGGCCAACATCGCGGCAACCAAGGCGTACACGGAGCGCGTGCTACGGCGGGCGGACGCCGTAATCGCCATCTCGGAAAGCGCGCGGCAAGACGCCATTCGGATAGCAGGATTTTCGCCGCAGAAGATCGAGCGCATCTATCCGGGCGTTGCGGACGGCTTTTTCGGGCCCACGCGTGATTCGATATGCGATGCAAAGCGCGCATACCACTTATGTAAACCGTACGTGCTTTGCGTGGGCGCGATCGAGCCTAGAAAGAACCTGGACCGTTTGCTCGACGCGTGGAAGGGCTTGCCGGAAGACGTGCGGGAGCACTACGAACTGGTGATTGCGGGACCGCTCATGTGGGGCGTTGAGCAAACCGGCGCGCGGCTGCTGCGGGGCGACAGCGGCATCCGCTACCTCGGATACACCGCCGAGGCGCTCTTGCCAGGGCTTACGGCTGGCGCGTACGCGTTTGCGTACCCTTCTTTGTACGAGGGTTTCGGCCTTCCGCTGGCGCAGGCGCTGGCGGCCGGCGTACCCGCGGTAACGTCCAATGTTTCCAGTCTGCCGGAGGTGGCGGGCGATGCCGCGTTATTGGCCGACCCGCGCAGCGTCGAGGAAATCCGGACGGCTTTGGAGAAGATGCTCACGTCGCCGAGCCTGCGCACCAAAATGGCGGCCGCGGCGCCCCTGCAGGCGGAGCGTTTCCGCTGGAGCGTGGCCGCCCGCCAGAGCTGGGATCTGTTCATGCGCATCTGCTCTTGTTGAGCGCACAAACCGCATCGGCGAGCGCGCCCGGATTGTATAATAGAGCGAAACGATGGCCAAGAAACGCGCGCTGATTACCGGAATAACGGGACAGGACGGCTCCTACCTGGCGGAGTTATTGCTTGACAAGGATTATTAGGTGCACGGGCTGGTGCGCCGGGTGGCGCTGGAAGATCCAAGCCACCGGCTTTCGCGCGCCGCCGATCTGGCCGACCGCGTTCAATTTCACGCCGGATCGCTCGAAAGCTTACCCAGTATTTTCAAGGTATTTGCGACGGTGGAGCCGCACGAGTGCTATCACCTGGCGGCACAAAGCTTCGTGAGTTACTCGTTTGAAGACGAGTTTTCGACGTTGAACACCAACATCAACGGCACCCACTTTGTGCTGGCCGCGATGAAAGCGGTCGATCAGGTGGGAGCCCATCTCGGAGGTCATGACGGCGACGCCGTCCACTTTGCGCTCCAGCATGCGCTGCACGCAGACTTCGGTGCGTTCGGGGCTGTAGCCGGTATTGGCGACGATGACTTCGTATCCGTTGCGAACGGCCATATCTTCGAAAGACTTGACCAGTTCGGGGAAGAACGGGTTCGTGATGTCGGAGATGATGAGGCCGTACATGCGGCTGCGTCCGGAACCAAGCGCGCGGGCGTTTGTGTTGGGGTAATAACCGAGCGCCTCGATGGCGCGGCGCACGCGTTCGGCGGTCTTCGGCGCCACTTTGTTGGAACCATTGATGGTGCGGGATACCGTGGCGGTAGAGACCCGCGCCCGATCTGCGACGGCCTGGATGTTCATTTGCCCCCGGGCGGCGTCCGGATGCGAGATAAGGCCGGACAATCCGCGATTCAGACAGAGGATAACCTGCCGCGTGCAATTCAAGTTATTGTGAACAGTCGCAGGAAGTTGCTGCGTTAGTGTTGTAATCGGTTACAATCCTTACGCGATCAACGTACCCGGAGCCAGGCCCTTCATGACTGCGCAGCGAAATGCCTTTCCTCACCGCCGCTTCAATCCTTTACGTGGCGAGTGGGTATTGGTGTCGCCGCATCGGACACAGCGTCCGTGGCAGGGCGAAACGGGCACAAAAGAAA
>JAICMB010000270.1 GCA_025929455.1 Bryobacteraceae bacterium
AAAAGGAGCTTTTTCGGATGCGTTTCGCCGTTCTTGGCGTCCTTGCGTTATTGGTGCCCACCGTCGCGGTTACGCGCGCCGCGGATCTAAACAAAACAGCGGCCTTGAAACCCGCCGCGCTCAAGCCCGCGCCGGAGTTCGTCGTGCAGTTGACCAACGGACAGCAGGTCTTGCTCAGCAGCCTGCGCGGCAAGGTCATCGCCCTCGAATTTCTCTACACCACGTGCCCGCACTGCCAGCACGCGTCCCAGGTGTTCACGCAACTAGGCAAGGAGTACGGCGCGCGCGGCTTCGAACCCGTCGGAGTAGCGTTCAACCCCATGTCGCAGATGATGGTGAACGAATACGTGAGCAATTTCAAAGTAGGCTATACCGTCGGCTACAGCGAGCGCGACCGCGTTCTCGATTTCCTCGCGATCAGCCCGCTGGAGCGGTTCGTCGTTCCGCAGATCGTCTGGATCGACCGCAAAGGCATGATCCGCAGTCAGACTCCCGCCAACGGCGATAACACCGAGATGTACCAGGAACCGTACTGGCGCCACATGATCGAAACGCTGACGGCGGAACACGCCGGCGCAGCGCACAAGCCCGCGTCGCACCACGCCGTGCACACCGCACGCCGGTAGTGTAGTAGTACATCCAAAGTTCTTTGCAGCGATGATTTCATTGCGGCTCCGCTGCTCCGTGGGGCAGGTTTTCAACCTGCGGCCGATTTTCAATCGGCCTCGACCGGACACGCAGCCGGCGTCGGATCCTATACTCCGCCCGCTCCTCTGCTTGCAAGTAGCGCTGCGCTCTTCAAGGTGTCCTGCTGTTTCGCCTGGAGGAACAGGTGGCGCGGCCAGTCTCTGCCGGCTGCGCTCCCGGTTCCTGATAGGATGCCCTCGCCCGGCGACCCGCTCATCAAGGCCTATCTGACAGCGTTACGCTTGACGTAATGCATAATTCGGTTTATCCTCGGAATTGATTGGCGGCTACCGGGACAAACGCACCAGCGATTTCGCGGCCGGGAAACGGGTAAACGCTTTCTTTGGAATTGAGCGGGCGGCAAGACTCAAGCTCGACCGTCTCGAAGCCGCCACGGCTCTAAATGACCTGGCGGCCCTGCCCGGTAACCGTCTGGAGCGTCTGCGCGGCGGGCGGAAAGGTCAATACAGCGTCCGCATCAACGATCAGTGGCGGATCTGTTTTGAATGGCCCTCCGGGACCCCGGGGCCGCTAAATGTGGAAATCGTTGATTACCATTAGGAGCTGACCATGGCACTCACCGCTATACATCCGGGCGAGCACCTCGCTGAAGAGTTGCAAGAACTCGGCATGAGTGCGGCCGAATTGGCGAGGAATTTAAAGGTCCCCACCAACCGCGTCACGGCCATCTTGAATGGGCAGCGCGCCATCACCGGCGATACGGCGCTTCGGCTGGCGCATTTTTTCGGGACAAGCCCCGAGTTCTGGCTCAACTTGCAAACCCTCTACGAACTCCGTTTAGCGCAAAGAAAATCGGGCAAAGCCATCAAGGCGCTCCCGACGCTACATGATCGGGAACGCATCCCCACGTGATGCCGCGCCGGTGGTAACAAAATTCACAACTATTTTCACGTAATCCCTCCAACAACTTACAGCCATTTCTAAAATGCACCGCTCGTTTTCGCCCCCTCGCCTGATATGTTGAGGGCGCAATGAGCAAACGCAATCGCACCAACAACCCCTGGCTGTCACGCCGCCCCGAAACCCCCGCCGCCGCCGCTGCCACCGGCCCGCGCACTCCCGAAGGAAAAGCGATCTCCTCCCAAAACGCACGCGTGCACAACCTGACAGGCGACCACATCGTCCTCCCGCACGAAGACGCCAACGCCTACGAACGTCTGCTCAAAGGCTTCATGATCACCTACCGTCCCGAAGACGAGTCGGAAAAGCTCCTCGTCCAGCACGCCGCCGAATCGCAGTGGCTCATCCTGCGGGCCGCCCGCCTCGAAGCGGCACTCATGACCCTCATCGCCACCGGCGAAGACGCCAAGCCCAGCACCCCCGACCAGCGCATCGCCGCCTACATGCTCTCCAAACCGGGCGACGCCCTCGCAAAAGCCCTCCGCTACCGCACCTCCGCCGAGCGCTCCTTCTACCGCGCCACTAAAGAACTCGCAAGCCTCGCCGACATCCGCGCCCAACTGGCAGAAACGTCAGACCAGTTCGTTTCGCAAAAAACCGTGGGGCAGGCGTCCACGCCTGCAACGGGTCTCCAGACCCGTTCTTCCGACGCCGTCCCAACCGCGCCCGAAGCTACTCCCGAAACAGCGCGCGCCCCGCTCCCCGAAACCATGGCCGCATGATGCCCCGAAAAATTCCCGGCGTCGTATTATGGCCTGTGATGTTGCGCACAATCGCTGCTTTTAGCGTCGTTTCCCTACTCCCGTCGCTCGTCGGCGCCCAGCCCGCGCCGCCACTGCGCCAGATCATGCGTGAGCTCGATCGCGTAGTGCGTTTCCACGACGCGCAAATCTCGCCCGGCGGCAAGCGCGTTGCCTGGATCACCGAGCGCGGCATCTACGCCGCCAACGCCAACGGCAGCGCTCCAATGCGTATCACCGCGTGCCCCGGCGGCAAATGCGAAGAGAACGGCATCGCCTGGTCGCCCAACGGCGCGCAGCTCGCGTTTCTGTCGGACGCCGCGGTCAAAGGTCAGATGCAGGCGTACGTCGCGGCCCTCGGAAAGAGCGCACGCGCACGCCGCCTCACCACTTACAAAGGCTTCGTGCAAAGCCTGCGCTGGTCTCCTGACGGCAAAACCGTCGCGGCGCTCTACACCGAAAACGCCGAGAAGAAAGCCGGCCCCGTCGAAGCGCTCGCGCCGCTGATCGGCGTGATCGACACCAAACTCTACTCGCAGCGCATCGCGCTCATCGACGCCGCCACCGGCCATTCGCGCCTGCTCACGCCCAACGGTCTCTACATCTACGAATACGACTGGTCGCCGTCGGGCGACGCCATCGTCTACACCGCCGCGCCGCCGCCCGGCGACGACAACTGGTATATCGCGCGCCTCTACACCATCGACGTTCGCAGCCGTCACTCCGCGGAGCTGTACCGCCCGCAATGGCAGATCGCGGAGCCGCGCTGGTCTCCCGATGGCGCGCGCATCGCCTTCATCGAAGGGCTCATGAGCGACGAAGGTTCCACCGGCGGCGATATTTTGACCATCCCCGCGCGCGGCGGCACCCCCCACGTCTGGCTCGAAGGCCGCCACAGCTCGCCCAGTTCCGTGCACTGGAACTCGCGCGACAGCATTCTATTCACCGAAAACATTTCCGGCGAGAACGCTGTTTCGCTGCTCGAACTCAACACCGGCCGCGCCGAAACTCTATCGCGGGGCCCTGAGCAACTGCAGTTCTCGGGAACACGCGCCGCCAGTGCCGTCATCCGCAGCTCCTGGGCGCACGCGCCCGAAGTCTGGACCGGACCCGCCGGCGATTGGAAACAGGTCACGCACACGAATGCCGCCGCGCACCCGGCCTGGGGCGAAGCGAAAAGCATCACTTGGACTAACGACGGTCTCCAGGTGCAAGGCTGGCTCGTGTTCCCGCAGCACTATTCCGCGGGCGCGCGCTACCCGATGGTGGTGAGCGTACACGGCGGTCCTGCCGGCATGGTGCGTCCGAGTTGGCCCAGCGGACAGTTCAATCTGTCGCTGCTCGCCAGCCGCGGGTATTTCGTATTCTTCCCCAACCCGCGCGGCAGCTTCGGCCAGGGCGAGGCCTTCACGCGCGCCAACATCAAGGACTTCGGCGGTGGGGATCTTCGCGACATCCTCGCCGGTGTCGACGCCGTCACGCGGCAGTACCCCATCGACCCGCAGCGCGTCGGCATCGGCGGCTGGAGCTACGGCGGCTACATGACCATGTGGACAGTCACGCAGACGCACCGTTTTCGCACCGCCGTCGCAGGCGCCGGCATCGCGGACTGGCGCAGCTACTACGGCGAAAACGCCATCGATCAGTGGATGATTCCCTACTTCGGCGCGTCCATCTATGATGACCCCGCCGTGTACGCCAAAAGCGCCCCGCTCACTTACATCAAGACCGTGAAAACTCCGACGCTGGTCCTGGTCGGCGAGCGTGATGGCGAGTGCCCGTTTCCTCAGTCACAAGAGTTCTGGCACGCGCTCAAAACATTTCATGTCCCGACTGAACTCGTCGTCTACCCCGGCGAAGGCCACCGTTTCCACGACCCCGAACACATCCTGGACCTGATGGAACGCACCGTCGCCTGGTACGACCGCTACCTCAAACCACCTCAGCAAGTAGGACAGGCAGTCTTGCTGCCTGTCCATCGCGCCGCCATCCGTTAACCGGCTCCGGAACACCTCACTGGTACCATCTCCCTAGGTGCAAACCTTCGATCTTATTGCCATTGGATCCGGTCCCGCCGGGCAGCGCGCCGCGATCCAGGCCGCCAAATCCGGCAAGCGCGTCGCGCTCGTCGAACAACGCGAAGTTGTGGGCGGCGTCTGCATCAACACGGGCACGATTCCCAGCAAAACCATCCGGGAAGCGGTGCTCCATCTGTCCGGCTATTACTATCAGAACGTTTATGGCATCAATTACCGCGTAAAAGAAAAAATCACGATGGCCGATCTCGCCTTTCGCGTGCAGCACGTGATCAAGACCGAGATCGACGTCATCAACGCGCAGCTTTCGCGCAATAACATCGAGAAGCTCACCGGTACCGCTAGCTTCGTCGATCCGCACACCATTAAGGTGTAGAACTCACTCGGCGCGCAAACCTATCAGGCCGAGAGCTTCGTCATCGCCACCGGCACCAAGCCCGCCACCTCGCCGCGCGTGCCGCTGAACGGCCGCACTATCATCGACAGCGATCAGATCCTCGACATGGCCGAGGTGCCTAAAACCATGATCGTGGTGGGCGCGGGCGTCATCGGCGTCGAGTACACCTGCATGTTCGCGACGCTCGGCGTGCGCGTTATTCTCGTCGAGAAGCGGCCCCGCCTGCTCGAGTTTGCGGACTCCGAAATCGTGGAAGCGCTGTCCTATCATCTGCGCGACAGCCGCGTAACCATGCGCCTCAACGAGGAAGTGCAGAGCGCGGAAGCGACGCCGGACGGCGTGGTGGTCGCGAATCTCGAGAGTAAAAAGAAAATCTCCGGCGACGCCCTGCTGTACGCGGTCGGGCGTCAAGGCAATGTCGACGAGCTGAACCTCGCGGCCGCGGGTCTCGAAGCCGACGCGCGCGGGCGCATCGCCGTCGACGCCGATTACCAGACCAAGGTGCCGCATATCTACGCGGCCGGCGATGTCATCGGATTCCCCAGCCTCGCGTCAGTCTCAATGGAGCAGGGCCGCATCGCGGCCGCGCACGCGCTCGGCA
>JAICMB010000849.1 GCA_025929455.1 Bryobacteraceae bacterium
CCGCACTCGGCACAACTCTTCAAGGCTGCTGTCGTGCATGATCACGTAGGACGGCACGCCATACTCGCGCGCCTCCGCCGTCCGCCACTGCTTCAGCAATGCCGCCAATTCAGGGTCAACCGGCGGCGCTATCGCAGCCGCCACGACAGGCGCTGCCTTCCGCTGCCGCTCCCGCCGCACACGCGAAGCAGCCACATCGCTGAGCCATTCCGGCGCAGGCGCGCACACGTCGCAGGCCTCGCACGTCGGCTGCCGCCGGTTCTCCCCGAAGTGCAGGCAGATCTGCCGGTGCCGGCACGCCGTGCTTTCCGCATAGCCGGTCATCACGCGATAGCGCTGCCAGGCGCGCTCCCGCTCCTCGCGATCACCAATCTCGCCGATGAAATGCCCCAGCAGCCCTTTGTCTTTCGGCTGCCATAACAACACGCAATCGGACTCCAACCCATCGCGTCCCGCGCGGCCCGCTTCCTGGTAATACTGTTCGAGCGACTTCGGCAGCGACAAGTGAATCACCGCACGCACCGCCGGCTTGTTAATCCCGAGCCCGAACGCGATCGTGCCCACCAGCACGCGCACCTCGTCCGACATCCAGCGCTCTTGATTTACTCGCCGCTCCTGGCCCGGCATCTGCGCGTGATAAGCGACGGCCGGAATGCCATTCTCGATGAGAAAATCGACCGTCGATTCGACCCGCGCGACCGTCGGCGCGTAAACGATGATGTTGCCGTCCGGATGCGCGCGAACGGTGTTTAGCAGATATTTCGGCTGCGACTTGGAATCGCACTGGCGCACTATGTACCGCAAATTCGGCCGGTCGAAGCTCAGAATGAACTTGCCCGGATCGCGCAGGCGGAGTTGTTGCAGAATGTCGTGCCGCACGCGCTGCGTTGCGCTCGCCGTGAACGCCGCGATCGGCTTATCGGGAAAATTGTCGCGCAGGCTGCTGAGTTGCCGGTACTCGGGCCGGAACTCATGTCCCCATTCCGAAATGCAGTGCGCCTCGTCGATCGCGAAGAACGATACCGGCACCCGCCGCAGCCACTCCAACGTTTGCGGCATCGCGATGCGCTCCGGGGACAAATACACCAGCCGGTACGCGTTGTGCGCGGCCGCGCTCAGGATTTCGCGCTGCCGTGCGGAATCCGCGCTGCTGTTCAGCGCCGCCGCCGAAATGCCGATCTGCCGTAGTTGCTCGGCCTGATCCTGCATCAGCGCTATGAGCGGGCTGACTACGATCGCCGTTTTGCCAAGCGCCACCGCGGGCAACTGGTAACACAGCGATTTTCCGCCGCCAGTCGGCATAATCACCGCGGCATCGCGTCCGGCGAGCAGGGTGCGGACCACCTCTTCCTGCCGTGGACGGAACTCGCGATAGCCCCAGTAGTGGTGCAGAACTTCGTGAATATCGATCAAAGCGCTTGTTTACACCATCGCACACGCGGCGCGCGCGTTTGACACTCCGTTCCGCGCGTCCCTAAGATGAATCTTAGGGCAGCTTGCCCCTCGTCAGTCAGACGCGC
>JAICMB010000129.1 GCA_025929455.1 Bryobacteraceae bacterium
CCTCGTGCGACTGCGACGGAAAAAGTCATCCAGGTGAAACAGCGCGTGCATCTGACTCCGCATCACTCGTTGCATGTGGTTTCGGTTGCAGACCGCACGTTGCTTGTCGGAGCGCACGCAGGCGGAATCACCCTGCTCTGCACGCTCGCAAACGGCCCGGCGGATATTCCGGCGCAACATCAACCGGAGGTGGGCGGGTCATGACAAAAGCGCGCGTTTTGCTCGTAGCGGCTGCGGCCGTCGCACACACCGGAAACGCGGCCGACCTGCTGCCCGGCATCAGCATTCGTTCGAATGCGGGCCAGCAGACGCTCAGCCTGCCGGTCCAGATCATTGTCCTGTTAACGATCCTTACGATCTTGCCCGCAATCGTGATGTGCATCACCCCGTTTCTGCGCATCACGGTCGTGCTGCACTTTCTGCGGCAAGCCCTCGGCACCCAGACAGCGCCATCGAATCAGGTGCTCATCGGACTGGCGCTGTTTCTGACCATCGTAATCATGCGCCCCGTGGCGTCGGAAATGTACGCGAAGGGATGGGCCCCGCTGGAGCGCGGCGACGTCAGCACCGAGCAGGCATTTACCAGCGGCACGCAGCCGCTCAAAACGTTTCTGCTGCGCTATGTGCGCGAGAAGGACGTGCGGCTGTTCCTCGATATTTCGCACGAGCCGCGTCCGGCGAAACCGTCCGACCTCGACTTGCAAGTTCTGATACCGGCATACGTGTTATCAGAGCTGAAAACGGCGTTTCAGATCGGCGCGGTCCTGTTTCTGCCGTTTCTCGTCATCGATCTTATCGTCGCGTCCATCACGCTGTCCATCGGAATGGTGCAGTTGCCGCCGGTTATGGTTTCGGCGCCGTTCAAGATTCTGCTCTTCGTGCTGGTAGACGGCTGGAATCTGGTTGTCGGATCGCTGGTCAGGAGTTTTTACACATGACAAGTCAGGCTGCCATCGATATCTTTCGCCAGGCGCTCATGACCGCGTTTTGGGTGAGCTTGCCGTTATTGGTGGTGGGCGTGATCGCCGGTGTCGCGGTCAGCGTCATCCAAATCGCCACGTCGATTCAGGATTCGAGTTTCGGCTCGGTTCCGCGCCTGACGGCGTTTCTAGTGGGATTGCTATTCCTGCTGCCCTGGATGACCAGCAAGCTCGTGACCTATACGATCGCACTTTTTGGCGATTTCAGCCGCTATGCCCATTGAACTGTCCATTAGCATGGGCCTGTTGTGGAGCTATCTGATCGTTTTTGTCCATATCTCCGGGCTGCTGATCTTCATGCCGCTGCCCGGAATCGCGAGCGGACCGGGATTTGCGCGTCTGGCACTTTCAATAGCGCTCACGTTCTGCATTGCGACTGCATCGATAACCGCGGCCTCCTCCGCGCCGATGCCCGGTGGCATCGTAGCCGCGCTTGTTATCCACTTTGCTTCCGGTATTGCCGCCGGGGTGGTCGTCGCGCTGTTCATGGAGATTTGCCAGATTGCGACCCAGGTCGTGGGTGTACAGGCCGGCTTTTCCTATGCCTCGACCATCGATCCTGCGACACAGGCGGACACCGGCGTTTTGCAATCGATGGCACAACTCGCGGCCGGTTTTCTATTTTTTGTGCTCGGACTGGACCAGCGCGTGGTCGCCGCGATTGCTGAAGGCATGCGCCCGGAACGCGCGGGTACGCTCGCGATGCTCGACGCCGGCATGATCACACGCCTGGGGGCGCAGACTCTGGCGGCGGGGTTAAAGCTTGCATTGCCAGTGATGGGTTTTTTGCTGTTGGTCGACCTGTGCGTCGCGCTCGTGTCGCGGCTGAATGCGCAATTGCAGATGCTCAGCGTGAGCTTTCCGCTGAAAATGCTGGCGGCGTTTCTCCTGTTTGCGCTCACGCTGCGTACGTGGCCGGCGCTACTTGAAAACGCCGCCGCGCAGGTCATCGCCGCCCTGGGACATGTCTGAGGCTAAATGGCGGACAGCGGCCAGCGCAGCGAAAAACCGACCAAGCGGCGGCTCGACAAAGCCCGGCAAGAGGGCCGTTTCGTAGTCAGCCGCGAGTTTGTGGGAAGTGTGCAGTTCTTCGCGGTGGTGTGGCTGTTTACGGCGTTTGGCGCGGCACTGGTGCTGTCGATCGAAAACATATTCCGCATCGCCATTCGCGAGGCGTTTGCGATCCACTCCACACGCGCGCTGACGCTCGCCGCGTGGCGCGGACCTCTGACCAACGTGTTCGCACCCCTCGCCGTGGCCGGCGCCGTTCTGGTGCTGGTCGCGCTAGCGATTCACTTGGGCACCACAGGCCTGGGCTTCTCTCTTAAAAAGCTCGCACCGGACTTTACGCGTCTGAATCCGGCGAGCAAGCTCAGCAATTTGCCAAAGGACAATGCGTTCGCGACAGCACAGGCGGTCCTGCTGATTCCGCTATTCGGCGCCGTGCTGTACCTGGAAACGCGCTCTGACCTGGACGCGCTGGTGCGTCTGCCGCTGGCGGCGGTCCCCGTCTCGATCGGCCTCATTTCCGATCTTCTGCGCACGGTGGCATGGAAGTTCGCGGTAGTGTTCTTTCTCTTCGGGTGCGTCGATCTCTTCCGCGCTCATCGCAAGCACTCGGCATCGATGCGCATGACCAAGCACGAAGTCCGCGAAGAATCCAAGGAGACGGAGGGCAATCCGCAGATGAAGGCGCGCATCCGCCGCCTGCAGCGGGACGCGGCGCGCCGCAACATGATGAAGGAAGTGCCGCGGGCGACTGCAGTGGTCGTGAATCCTACGCACTTCGCCGTAGCCGTGCGCTACGACCTCGATAGTATGGCCGCGCCGCGCGTGGTGGCTAAGGGCAAGAATTATCTCGCGTTACGTATCCGGCAAATCGCCACCGAAAATCAGGTTCCAATTATCGAGAATCCGCCGCTCGCCCAAGCACTATATAAATCTGCCGATGTCGGCCAGGAGATCCCGCCGCATCTCTATCGAGCGGTTGCTGAAGTGCTCGCGTACATTTTCAAATTGACGCACGGACGGAGAGCATAAGGAAACCGGGACGACAACATGGCCGCAACCGCCGTAAAAACCGCAGCGTCCGCCGCTCCTGCCGCAGCCCCGGCGTCCGCCGCCCCGCGCGTCAACTGGGCCGACCTGGCCGTCCCCATCGCAGTGCTCGGGATCGTGCTCGCGATGATCACGCCCATGCCGTCCTTCGTGCTGGATCTGTTGATCAGCGCGAACATCACGATGTCCGTGATCGTGCTGCTGGTGTCGATGTATATCACCAGACCGGTGGATTTCAGCATCTTCCCGACGACGTTGCTGTTGATGACGCTGTTCCGCCTGGCACTGAATATTTCGTCGTCAAGGCTGATTCTGCTGAACGGTAACGGCGGTACGCAAGCCGCCGGCGAAGTCATCCAGGCATTCGGCGCATTTGTTGTCGGCGGCAATTACATCATCGGCATCGTCATTTTCCTGGTACTGATCGCCATTCAGTACGTCGTCATCAACCACGGCGCGGTACGTATTTCGGAAGTGACGGCGCGATTCACTTTAGACGCGATGCCCGGGAAGCAGATGTCGATTGACTCCGACCTGAACGCTGGGCTCATCGATGAATCGGAAGCGCGGACCCGCCGTAAGAACCTCGCCATGGAAGCGGAGTTTTATGGCGCCATGGACGGTGCATCGCGGTTCACGCAGCGCGATGCGGTCGCGAGCATCATCATTACCGGCATCAACATCATTGCGGGCATTTTGATCGGCATTCTGCAGCACGGCATGGACATTATGCGTGCGCTGCAGACCTACACCGTGCTGACCATAGGCGATGGGCTCGTAACGGTCATCCCGGCGCTGATGATTTCCATTTCGGGCGGCCTGATCGTCACGCGTGCAAGTTCGGAAACCAAATTGGGTCAGGACATACGGCGGCAACTGTTCGGAACGGCGCAACCGCTGCTGCTCGCGGGTGGCGTTTTGATCGCGATGGCTGCGTTTCCGGGTCTGCCGAAGGTGCCCTTCATCGTGCTTGGCGCGGGGGTAATGACGATCGGCTGGCGTATACGAAAGCAGCCGGTTGCATCCGATCCGGCGAAGGCCGCGCAAAGTCCCGCCGGGGCGCAAAAGGACACAATTGAGGCGGCGTTGAAAGTGGAGCCGCTGGCCGTTGAAGTGGGGCTGGGGCTGATCCGGCTGGTCGAAGGCGGAGCTAGTTCTCCGCTGCTGCGGCGCATCGGAACGATCCGTAAGCAGCTTGCCTCCGAGCTTGGCTATGTCGTTCCCCCGGTACGCGTTACCGACAATCTTTCGCTCAAGGCACGGGAGTATGTCATCTCGCTGAAAGGCGTGGAGATCGCGCGCTTTGAGCTGACCAACGGCTGCGAACTGGCCATTCATCCCGGGCATAACGCGCCACAGATCGACGGCATGCCGACGCGCGAACCGGCGTTCGGGATGCCCGCGATTTGGGTGAACGGCGACGGCATCGAAGGTGCGCGAAAGGCGGGCTATACCATTGTCGACGCCGTGAGTGTTCTGGGCACGCATCTGAGCGAGTTGGTGCGCCGCCACGCACATGAATTGTTCTCGCGGCAGGATGCCAAGAAACTCCTCGATCGCGTTGCGGAAGAGAACCCGAAAGCGGTGGAAGATTTGGTTCCGAAATTGCTTTCTCTGGCCGTAGTGCAAAAGGTGCTGCAGAATCTGTTGCGCGAACGCGTTTCGATCCGCGATGGAGCGAGCGTAGTAGAGGCGCTCGGCGAGGCGGCGGCGGTGACCAAAAACACAACGCTGCTGACCGAGTATGTGCGGCAGGCGATCCGCAGGCAGGTGGTGCAGCCGTACTTGAACGACAAGGGCGAGCTGATGTCGTACTTCCTCGATCCGCCGCTCGAGCACGCGATCGAAACGGCCGTGGAGCACACCGAACATGCGAGCCACCTGAATCTGCCGCCGCACCGGGTGCGCGATATCGTGGAGCGCGTTTTGAAAGTGGTAGGCCCGCCGGACAGTCCGGTCGTCATTCTGACGAGTTCAGGCGCGCGGTTCTTTTTGCGGCAGATCACGGAGCCTTCGATTCCGAATCTGACGCTGCTTTCGCATGCCGAGGTGCCGGCGGGTGTGAAGGTGGTCTCGCTGGGTATTGTGACGTAGGTGTTCTGAGACTAGATGAGCATGAAAGTCAAATCCTTTTTTGCGGATAGTGTCGAGGCGGCCATGACGCAGGCGCGCCAGGAATTGGGCTCGGAAGCGATGCTGATGAATTCGCAGCGCACCGGCGCGCAGGCGGCGCACCTTGGCAGATATGAGGTGGTCTTTGCGTACGCGGACGGCGGCGCGGCGGCGGCCTCATCGACGCAGGAGACACCCGCGCCGGATAACCGCCTGGCCGCGGAAGTAGCGGACCTGAAGCGGCAAATGGAGCGGATCGCCACGACGCTGGCGCGCTCGACGGCCGCGCTGGCCCGCCCCGGGGTACAGCCCGATGCCGCAATGGCACTCGCTCAAGTGAACGAAGCGGAACTGGATGCGGCGCTTGCAAACGAACTCGTGCTCGCTGCCAGGGAAGCGGAACAGGACTTTCCGGATCTCAACATCAATGAGCTGGTCGCACGCGCTTTACGCGCACGCGTTGCGGTGGATACCGCGATGCCGGGAGCGGGCGGCGTCGTTGCACTCGTCGGGCCACCGGGCGCTGGTAAGACCAGCACGCTCGTGAAGCTCGCGATTCATCACGGCTTGATGACGCGGACACCGTGCCATTTCGTCACCACTGACACGCTGCGCATCGCGGCCGCCGATCAACTACGCGCCTTCGCTGCAATTCTCGGCATCGGATTCGAAGTCGCCGAGACGCCGGCGGGCTTTGAAAACAGCCTGCAAGCGAACCGCAACAAACTGGTTTTCGTGGACACGCCGGGGCTGTCGACCGCCGACACGACCGAAATGGAAGACCTGCGCCGCACGCTCGAAGGACGCGCCACCGTGCACCTGGTGTTGAGCGCGGCGGTGCGTCTGTCCGATATGGCGCGCATCGCCGAACAGTTCGAAAACCTGCACCCGGCGAAGCTGATCTTTACGCGGCTGGACGAAACGAGGAAGTTCGGCCCAATGCTGAGCCTGGCGGCGCAGCAGGAACGGCCCGTGTCTTTCCTTTCTCGCGGACAAAGGATTCCGGACGATCTAGAGCCCGCGGATGCGGACGCACTCACGCGACTGGTTTTGAACGCGGACGATTTCGCCACTTGCGGTATGGCGATCGCCGCCGCTTAAGGAATCACTATGAAGGTGTACCAGCAACAAGAGAGCGCCGCTGAGGAACGCGAGCGGCTCATATTGGAGCACCTGCCGCAGGTGCGATTGATCGCTCGCCGCATTCACGAGCGTCTGCCGGACAGCGTGAACCTCGACGATCTGATTTCGACCGGGACGCTGGGCCTGATTCATGCCATCGACCGGTTCGATCCGGCGCATAACGTAAAACTCAAGACCTACGCCGAATACAAAATCCGCGGCGCAATTCTCGACAGCCTGCGCGGGCTGGACTGGGCGCCACGGCAGCAGCGCAAGCGCGCCAAACAGATTGAGGCGGCAATATCCGCAGCGGAACAGCGTCTGCACCGCTCGCCTACGGAGGCCGAAATCGCCTCCGAACTGGGGCTCACGATCGAGGGCTACCACGACTGGCTGGTGGACGTGCGCGCGGTCAACCTCGGCAGTTTGGAAACGTCCACGCCGGAGCAAGACGGGCGCGACTTGCTGAAATACGTCGCAGATTCCGACGAGCACTGGCCTTCTCGGCTGGTGGAGCGCGCCGAACTGCAGAATCTGCTTGCTGAAGCCATCGACAAAATCCCCAACACGGAACGCATCGTGCTCAGCCTCTACTACCACGAAGAACTGACCCTGCGCGAGATCGCGAAGGTGGTGAACCTGCACGAATCGCGTGTGTCGCAACTGAAATCGCAGGCCATTTTGAGGCTGCGCGGATATATCGAGAAGCGCTGGCCCATCAAGAAGGAGCGTGCCCATGCCGGACGCGCAAACGCAGGCTGATTTCGCGGCGCGGATCGTAGAGAAGTTTGCGGCCGGCGTGGTGCAGGCGCTCGCGGCATTGGGCGCGGGCGATGCATCATTCAAGATAAAGCCCGCGGCCGCGCCGGCGCCGGATTCGGAAGCATTGTGGTGGGAGGAGCCGCTCGACATTTGTCCCGCGGAGCCGCTGCGGATCGGCGCGCCGAAGTCCGCGTGGTACGAGGCCGGCAAGCGTGTCCTAAGCAGCGCAGGCATCGATGAAGAGGATGCGGCGAGCATCCGCTCAACATACATCGAGGTGCTTTCGCAGGCGCTGGCGGCGGTGGCGATCGATCTCGGAAGCGCTCTCAAGTGTGAAGTAAACTGCCTGACCGGAAAGGAAGGCACTCCGCCGGCGGAGCCCTGCCCGGAGATCGAGATAGACCTTGCCGGCACGCCTTTCTCGCTATATATCGATGTACCGGCCGCAGTCGCGGCCGAATGCGAGCGTGCCACAGCCGTGCAACCGGCGGCGCCCGCAAAGGCGGACTCACGCGCGGTGGCGTTATCGCAGACCGAGCAACGCCAGCCTAAAGAGAAGCTCAACACACCACTCGACGTGCTGCTCGACGTCGAGTTGCCAGTGAGTATTTCGTTCGGTCGGGCGCAGTTGCCGTTGAAGGACGTCATCAAACTGACCACCGGCTCGATCGTAGAGCTGAACCGCTCAGTTGCCGAACCGGTGGAGGTAATCGTGAACAATTGCGTAATCGCGCGGGGCGAGGTGGTGGTCGTGGAAGGAAACTACGGCGTGCGGATTAAACAGGTGATCAGCCGGGCGGAGCGGCTGCGGACGTTGAAGTAGCCGGAGCGGAAATATGGATGCGAACGCGCTGGCGCTGATGGGCGCCTATCTGTTCATCACGCTGCTGTGCATAGCGGCGCTGATTTTGTTCTTTTCGCTGAAACGCGATTTGGCCGCGATCGGGGTCCGCTGCGACGCTAGCGCGGGCGATGCGATTGCCGCCGGGCAACAGCTTAAGACCGAACTCGCCGGACTGCGGGGAGAGCTCGAAGAGTGCGAGAAACGGACGGGGTTGCTGGCGCCGCCACCGCCGCGCGCGTCGGGGATGAACCTCACAAGCCGCACGCAAGTGATCCGGATGTCGCGGCGGGGCGACTCGGCCGAGAGCATCGCGGCGATGCTGCGCGTGCCACGGAATGAGGTGGAATTA
>JAICMB010000291.1 GCA_025929455.1 Bryobacteraceae bacterium
CGCGTACGGTTTGGTTGCGGCTCGGCTGCCGTGTGGGGCAGGTTGTCAACCTTCGGCCGATTGTTAATCGGCCTGGCACCGCTGTCCGAGGACCCGCTCCTTTCAGCATCATTGGACACGAGCGACGAGGCCGATTGGAAATCGGCCGCAGGTTAAAAACCTGCCCCACTTTGCTTGTTGCCGCGGCATTACTCATGTCCGCCTGCGCCGTGCACCAGCCGTACACGCGTCCGCCGATGCCCGCGCCACCCACATATAAAGAGATCGCCGGCGGCAACAATCAATGGAAAACCGCGCAGCCGAACGATGGCGCGATTCGGGGCGACTGGTGGGAGATGTTCAACGACGCCACGCTAAATCACCTGGAGCAGCTCGTCGTGGTTGACAACCAGAACCTGAAAGCTGCGCAGGCGCAGTTCCGGCAGGCGCGCGCGCTGGTGGCGTTGAACCGCGCGGCATACTTCCCCACCATCACGACCTCGCCTTCCATCGGAGTAGGGCACAACGGCGGCACTGGAGTGACCAATAACCCTAATGCTGCGGCCGCCGGGCGCGTGTTCACGGAGTTCTCGATGCCGGTTGGCGTTTCGTGGGAGCCCGATCTGTGGGGACGCATCGGGTTCAGCGTTGCGGGTGCGGTCGCGTCCGCACAGGTCACGGCGGCGGATCTCGTAAATCTGCGGCTCAGCCTGCAAGCGGAGCTGGCGGCCGACTATTTCGCCATGCACGGCATCGACATGGAGATCAAGCTGCTCGCGGACAACATCAAGGCGTACGAGCAGGCGCTGCAGCTCACGATCAATCGCTTCAACGGCGGCGTGGCATCGAAGGTGGATGTCGAACAGGCGCAGTCGCAACTGGATTCGACACGCGCCTCCGCGGCCGATCTGGAAATCACACGCGCCCAGTACGAGCACGCGATTGCGGTGCTGACCGGACAAGCGCCGTCAAATCTCACGCTGCCTCCGGGCACGATCACCGGACCGCCGCCTCCAATTCCGGTGGGCATACCGTCGGAGTTGCTGCAGCGCAGACCGGATATCGCGGCGTCCGAACGGCAAGTTGCGGCCGCGAACGCCAACGTCGGTCTTGCGCGCACGGCATACTTTCCGGCGCTATCGCTGACGGCGAGCGGCGGCTTTCAGGGCACCAGTCTGGTAAACCTCTTCGAGTGGTCGAGCCGCTTCTGGTCGCTGGGACCGACGCTGGCGTATACGGTCCTCGATTTCGGGCGGCGCCGCGCGCAGGTGGCCGGGACGGAGGCCGCGTACGACACGACGGTCGCGAACTACCGCCAGACGGTGCTGGGCGGTTTTCAGGAAGTGGAAGACAATCTCGCGGCGCTGAAGCACCTCAGCACGGAAGCCGCGTATCAGCGGTCGGCAACGCAATCCGCGGAGGAATCGCTGCGCCTGGAACTGGACCGCTACAAGGCGGGAACCGTCGGCTATCTCGAGGTCATTACATCGCAATCAATCGCACTGAACGACGAGCGCGACTCCGTCATCATTCTGCAGCGGCAGATGAGCGCGGCGGTGAATTTGATCCGAGCGCTGGGCGGCGGGTGGAATGAATCGCAGCTGCCATCGGCGGGTGCGATCAAGTCCGCGGGCTTGGGGGCGATGCCCGCGAGCGGGGCAACGGCCGCTCCGGTTCCTGTGAACACGGCGCCGCAGGCGCAGCAGCATTGAGCGCGGGCGCTCCGCTTGCCCATGTTACGTTGGAGTTTTGAGCGCTATTCCACGGCATGAACTCTGTTCGTTTCTCCATTGCCGCAACCTTCACCGCCGAACCACTCCGTGCGGTGATGTCGTTCTGGAGCAGACAGCTCGACGTTCCGTTCGAAATTGAATTCGCGCGTTTCAATCAGGTCGCGCAGACACTGCTGGAACCCGGCGGCCTGTTCACGACCAATGCGCACGGGGCGAACGTCATTCTGCTGCGCGCCGACGATCTAGGCGATCGTCGTGCACTCTCAGATAACGCGGCGCAACTCGGACGCACCATTGCGGCGGCGGCGCAACGGTGCCCATCGCCATTTCTTGTGTACGTGTGCCCTTCAGTGGCGGATGCGGGACCGCTGATTACGGGACTGCGCAGCGGCTTGTCGGGCGCGCGTTCCGTTCGCGTTGTTACGGCCGACGAGGTTGCCGCGCGCTATCCGGTAGCGGAACCGTTCGATACCGCGGCCGAACGGCTGGCCGGCATTCCTTATACGGAGCTGTACTTCGCCGCGCTCGGGACGGCGATCGTGCGCGAAACAGTGGCGCGTTTGATGCCGCCATACAAAGCGATCGCACTCGATTGCGACAACACGTTGTGGAAGGGCATCTGCGGCGAAGAGGGCGCGTTCGGAATCGAGCTGGACGAACCGCGCCGCGCGCTGCAGGAGCGCATGCTCGAACAGCGCGACGCAGGTATGCTGCTGTGCCTGGCCAGCAAGAATAACGAGAGCGATGTGCTCGAAGTGTTCCGCGAGCGCACGGAGATGCCGCTGCACCTCGAGCATTTCACGGCGACGCGGCTCAATTGGAATCCGAAGGCCGAGAGCCTGGCGTCACTCGCGGCGGAGCTGAACATCGGACTCGATTCGTTTATCTTCATCGATGACAACGCGAAAGAATGCGCGGAGGTACGGGAGCAGGCGCCGGAGGTGCTGACGCTAGCGCTCCCCGCGGACGAGGCCCGGATCCCGCAGTTTCTCGAGCACTGCTGGGCGTTCGATCACCCCGCCATCACGGAGGAAGACCGGCGGCGCAATCTTTCTTACGCGCAGGCGCAGGAGTTTGGACGGCAGATTCGCGCAGCGGAGACGCTGCAGCATTTCATGGCGACGCTGCGCCTGGACGTGCGTGTTGCGCCGCTCACGGAAGAACGCATCGCGCGCGCGGCGCAGCTCACGCGGCGCACGAATCAGTTCAATTTCACGACGATTCGGCGGAATGAAAACGAGATCGTGGCCTTGCACGAGGTCCTTGCGGTAGATGTGAGCGACCGCTTCGGCGACTATGGGTTCACCGGGCTGGTTATTGCCGCGCCCGAACATGAAACACTTCGCATCGATACGTTTCTATTGAGTTGCCGCGTGCTGGGCCGCGGAGTTGAGCATCGTGTGATGCGCTCACTCGGCGAGCTCGCCGTTCAGCGCGGCCTTCGAAGCATCACGGCGGAACTGCACATCACGGAGAAGAACATGCCGGCGCTGCAGTTCTTGGAGTCGATCGGCGCGGAGCAACGGACACCGATTGAAGGCGGCTTTCGTTTCGTGCTGCCCGCGTCGGAGATGGCGCGGCTGGAATGGAAACCGGCGGCGCCCGGCGCTCAAACGCATGCGACGCCGCGCCCGCAGGCACCGCCGCGGCGGCACACGCTCGTCGATTTCGGCTACATCGCCGAGCACCTCTCTACGCCGGAAGATATCTTGCATGCCATGCGGCAGGTGGGCGCGCCGGAGCAATCCGCGGTTGTGTTCGCGACGGATACCGAGCGCGAGCTCGCGCGCATTTGGGCGAACTTGCTCGAACGCGCGGAGGTGCGACCCGGTGATAATTTCTTCGACCTCGGCGGGCATTCTTTGCTCGCCGTGTTGCTGATCATGCGCGTGCGCGAGACGTTCGGTGTCGAACTCGCGGTGGACGACGTATACTCGGGGTCACTCACGTTATCGAAGCTGGCCGAGAAAATCGAATCGCTGCAGCTTGCGAACACCTCGCCCGAAGAATACGAGGCGATGCTGGCCGAGATCGAATCGCTGTCGGATGAGGAAGTAGCACGTCTGCTGCTGGAGGCGGAACAGGGGACGGGCGAAGCCCGCGGCGCGTAACGCGGAATGCGGATCCTGCTCGCCGCGAATGCGTCCTACGAGCCTCCGCGCGGCGGTTCTACGCGCAGCAACCTGCTGTGGCTGCATTACCTGGTGTCGCAAGGACACGAGTGTGTCACGATTTCCGCAATGCCGGAGGAGGTGGCGACGGCAGCGCGGGACGAAGCAGTAGTCGATAATGTGCGTATCGTGCGCGTGCGCGATCTGGCGCGAAACGCCGCGGTCGTATCCGAGCACATACGGGCGTTCGATCCAGAGCGCGTGCTGATCTCCTCGGAAGATCTTGCGCACACGCTGCTGCGCGAGGCCGGCCGTGTTGCGCAGGAGCGATTGATCTACGTCGCGCACACGCCGCAGTTTTTTCCATTTGGGCCGGAGAGCTGGAATCCCGATCGGGCCGCGACGGAAGTGGTGCGCCGCGCGCGCGCGGTAATCGCGATCGGCCATCACATGGCCGGCTACATCGAGCAGCACAGCGGCGCGGTCGCGCACGTTGCGCATCCGCCGATGTACGGCGAACCACCATACGCCGAACTTTCGGATTTTGACCGCGAGGCAGTGCTGATGGTCAATCCTTGCGCGGTGAAAGGCATCTCGATCTTTCTGGCGCTGGCGCGCTGTTTTCCGCACATGCCATTTCTCGCGCTGGCGGGCTGGGGCACGACGTCGGAGGACCGCGCGGCTATGTCGAGCCTGGAGAACGTGCGCGTACTCGAGACGGTGCCGCACATCGAAGACGCGTTTGCGCGGGCGAGTGTGCTCTTGATGCCGTCACTCTGGTACGAAGGCTTCGGTCTGGTCGCGATGGAAGCGATGCTGCGCGGCATTCCCGTGGTGGCGAGCGATTCGGGCGGGCTGGTCGAAGCGAAGCGCGGGACCAATTACGTCGTTCCGGTGCGCGCGATCGAGCGCTACCTGCCGGAGTTCGACGCGCGGCACATGCCGCGGCCGGTCGTTCCGGAGCAGGACATCACACCCTGGGTGGACGCGCTGCGCACGCTGCTGACGGAGCGGGCGGCGTACGAGAGCGAAGCGCGGGTATCGCGGGATGTGGCCATGCGCTTTGTCGCAGGCGTGCATGCCGCAGACTTTGAGCGGGCGCTCATGCAGCCAGCGCGTGTAGCCGCTCCGAGCGCGCCAGGCCGGCTCACGCCTGCGCAGCGACAGCTGCTTCTGAAGCGCCTGCGCGCACGGAAGAATTAACGCATGCGCATTCTGCTCGCGCACAACTCGCTCTATTACCCGTCGTTCGGCGGCGGCGACAAATCGAACCGTCTGCTGATGGAAGCGCTGGCCTCGCGCGGGCACGAGGTGAGCGTGCTAGCGCGCGTGGAGCGCTTCGAACGCGGCGAGCATGA
>JAICMB010000535.1 GCA_025929455.1 Bryobacteraceae bacterium
GCGGGCATTGGAATTTCATTTATATCGAACCGGCGCTGCCTGTGATGGCGAGGGCGCGCGGGCGGCAGGCGGTCCGGTTCGACAACCGCACGTACGCGCTTTTCGACAACGTGGATGCGACCACAACTTACGTGCTGGGTGAGTTTCCGTGGCGTGCTCAGGTGGGCGAGAAGACACATGTAGATGACTACACAGCACCGCCCTATGCCGCGGCGGCGGAAGTCTCGCCGGAAGAGGTGGTGTGGTCGCAATCGCGCTACATCCCGGGGCGCGAGCTTTGGAAAGCGTTCCGGCAGCAGGGCAGGCCTCCCGCGGCTGCCGGCGTGTACATGAATCAGCCCTCGCCGTTTAAAGGCAAAATTCTTTCGGCATGGAAGACCTTTGGTCTACTGCTGATCGCGGTGGCGGTGCTGGCTTTGATTTTCACGATCGTCGCGCCGGACCAGGTTGTGTTTCAACACGACTATCACTACGTGCCGGGCACGCCGGCGGCGAACGCGGCGTTCGTGACGGACCCGTTCGCTATTCCGGCGCGCGGGTCGAACGTGCAGGTGAAGATTCAGACGGATCTGGATCGCAACTGGGTGTTTTTCAACGTAGCGCTGATCGAGTTGGACAGCGGACACGCGTACGATTTCGGGCGCGAGGTCAGCTACTACTACGGCACCGATGGCGGCGAGAAGTGGAGTGAAGGCGGGCGCAACGACAGCGTTGAGATACCGGAAGTTCCCGCCGGACGATATTATCTTAGGATCGAACCGGAATCGGATAAGGGGAACGCGCCCGTGAACTACACCGTCACGGTGCGCCGCGGGGTGGCTACGTATCTATGGTTCATCATCGCGGCGATCGCGATTGCGATCCCGCCGTTCGTGATGATGATACGCTCGGCGAAATTCGAAACGGCGCGCTGGCGCGAAAGCGATTTCAGCTCATGAAGGCGCTCACGACATGAGAAAACATCCGCTCTATCTCGGGTACGCGCTCGCGGTGCTCGGCTTTTGTAGTTGGGCCGACTATCGCGGTATCAGCTTTACCCGTGTGAACGAAGTACGAAACGTCCCGCGCAGCGTGCGCGACAACCCCGGCGCGTACCGCCCGGTTTACGGAGGCTACTCCCGCTATTTCGGAGGCAAGTGAACTATGCCTGAATTTCATCCTGGCTATCTGGTCAACGCAGTGGTCTACGCCATTCTGGGCATCCTGATTTTCGTCGGCGCGTTCGCGTTGATCGACAAAATGACGCCTTATCATCTCTGGGACGAGATTGTGGCGAAGAACAACACCTCGCTCGCGATTCTGATTGGCGCGATGTCGATTGGAATTTGCATCATTATTGCGGCGGCGGTGCACTAGGACCTGAGTCAAAGTTGTTGAGAATAGAAAGCCTAGTTCGGCGTGGGGCAGGTCTCCAGAGCTGCAGCGAGTTTCTACACCCGCTCGTCCGCCGCCGCACCACACCGCTCCGCGCGCGTGATCGTTCGGCGGCTGTTCGGCTCTTACAAATCCGCGCCAGGCGGGCGTGGACGCCCGCCGCAGGTCTGGAGACCTGCCCCACTTTCAACTCCGGATACTAATTTTTGGCGGCAGTCTTTTTCATTTCGGTTTTTCTGATCGCGGCGTGCGGACTGGTCTATGAGTTGATTGCCGGCACGCTCGCGAGCTATCTGCTCGGCGACGACGTGTTTCAGTTTTCGACCGTCATCGGCGCGTATCTGTTCGCGATGGGCATCGGCAGTTACCTTTCGCGATTTTTGAACCGCGGTTTGGTGGCGCGATTCGTCGGCGTCGAACTGATGGTCGCGGTGGTGGGCGGCTTCTCTTCGTCGATGCTGTTTCTCGCTTTCGCGTATACGCAGGCGTTCCGGCTGCTGCTGTACGTGGTCGTGATCGCGGTAGGCGTGCTCGTCGGGCTCGAGATACCGCTGCTGATGCGCATTCTCAAGGAGCGATATAAGTTCAGCGAACTGATTTCGCAGGTGCTGACGTTCGACTACCTAGGCGCGCTGGGGGCGTCGCTGCTGTTTCCGGTGATCCTGGCGCCGCGGTTGGGGCTGGTGCGCTCGGCGCTGCTGTTCGGATTAATGAACGCGGGCGTGGCGCTGTGGTCGACGTACCTGTTCGGGCAGCAGATCGGGCCGCAGGTGCCGCTGCGCGCCGGCTGCTTCGTCGTGCTCGCGCTGTTAACGGGCGGCATGGGCGTGGCCGACCGTATCTCGGCGGCGGCCGACAACAATCTATATGCGGATGAAGTGATCTTCTCGCGAACGACGCGCTACCAGCGCATTGTGCTGACCAAATGGAAAGACGACCTGCGGCTGTTCTTGAATGCGCATTTGCAATTCAGCTCGCGCGATGAATATCGATATCACGAAGCGCTGGTGCATCCGGGGCTCTCCGCAGTGCCCGGCGCGCGGCGCGTGCTGGTGCTGGGCGGCGGCGACGGTCTGGCCGTGCGCGAAATTTTGAAATACGCGAACGTGGAGAGCGTTACGCTGGTCGATCTCGATTCCGAGATGACGCACCTTTTCAGCACGCATCCAGTGTTGTCGGCGTTGAACGACCACTCGCTGACGCGGCCGCGCGTTCACGTCGTCAACGCCGACGCGTTCCCGTGGCTCGATTCGAGTACGGACCAGTTCGATTTCGCGGTGGTGGATTTTCCGGACCCGACCAGCTACGCGCTGGGCAAGCTGTACACGACGGCGTTCTACCGCGCCTTGGCGCGACACGTGAACACGGGCGGTCTTTTTGTGGTGCAGAGCACGTCGCCGCTGTTCGCGCGCAAATCGTACTGGTGCATCGCACGCACGATCAAGCAAGTGGGCCTGCACGCGTATCCGTATCACGTGTATGTGCCCTCGTTCGGGGAGTGGGGCTTCGTGCTGGCGGGCGCGCGCGAGTATGAACCGCCCGCGGTGGTGCCCGCGGGATTGCGGTTTCTGCTGGCGCGCGATATCGCGGGAATGTTTACGTTTCCGGCCGACATGCAGCCAGTCGCGTCGGAGCCGAACCGTCTGAACGATCAGGTTTTGGTGCGCTATTACGAGCAGGAATGGAAAGACATCGCGCATTAGGCTCGTGGGGCAGGTTTTCAACCTGCGGCCGATTTTCAATCGGCCTCGTCCGCAACGCGACGAACTGCGAGTCCAGTACCCAGCGGAGCAGGCCTCCACGCCATAGTGCCCAACCAGCAGCCGCTCGCAGCCGCGGGCGAGGGCC
>JAICMB010000656.1 GCA_025929455.1 Bryobacteraceae bacterium
CAGAATCCCGGAAATAACGCACAGCCTGCAGGCCCTGGCAACAACTCGCGTCAGTAAAGTCCTGATCCGCGATGGGGTCCCCTGCGAAACTGGCGATTATATACAGGGACTCAACGCGCCAGTGGTAACGATTGAACTTACGCTGCCCGGACGCCGAGTATGATGTGCGCGTGACCTCGGGCACCGGCCGGCGAGTCAATCGCACGGACTTCGGCAAACGCCTGCTTACTCGACAGGTTTAAACACGGCACACATTCACGGAACTGACTCTGGGACAGCGCTTGCCCAACAACTAGATGTCAGTCGGCATATTCGAACTCACTGCAGGAACATATCACGAGCGGCTTTTGCGCACGGATGGGAGTCAGTTCAACATTTTCGGTATAAATGCCTGCAACTTAGACCGTATCTCACTCGATCGAGTCAGCTCCCAATAGCTCGTGTCCATCCGTCTTAACTGCAGCGCCGCATTGATCCAAGGTTGCGTCCAGCCGCTCTCAACCGTCCACGCTCCCCAGCCAGCATCGGCATTGCTCGCCCAGTACTCCCAAGAGCGGTAATCGAACGCGCGAAACCAGGCACCGTCTAACTCGGGGTGAGACTCCGATCGAATCTGCACTCGGCAGAGGAATTGCGCCAGACGATCTTCGGCCGTACGGTACGTTGAATCGCCCGTCGCGGCGGCAGCTTCGTGCAGCCCGAGAAACGCGAAATTCGCTGTGTACAACAGGTCTGTTACCGGATCGCCGTTCTTCTGAATCAATGTGGCTTCCGTGGAGCCGTATTGTTCATTCGATCGAGGCGGGCCGTAGTCGCCCTTGCCCACGGGACCGAGTTCTTCCCGAATTGCGCCGCTGCGGTCCTGCGCTGCAACGAGATCGCGCGCGATGCGCGAAAGCCACGCCCGGTGCTCCGGCGTATCCTGCACCCGGATGAGCCACGCTAGCGGCAGCAACATTCGCGCACGCTCCTGCTGGAAGCCGTTGCTCCACCGCCATTGATTCGGGTACGCGTGCATCGTCATGCGGATCGCAGTTTCAGCGCGATCGAAAAATGGCCGGTAGCCGCTGCGATCGTACGCCCACAAGTACAGCGCCCATAGGTACGCCTCATAATGCGGCGCGTAGTTAATCGTTTCGGCATCGAAATAGTATTTCCATCCGTGTTCAGCGAGTTGCCGCTGCTCGATACGCTTCCCGCGGAATCCGTATTTGCCGGAAGTGCGGAAGTTCGCGAGTAGGCAGCCCGCCACGGCCTCGTCCCATCGCGATTCGCGCAACGCGGCGGCCGCACCCAGCGTGCCGAGCATCGCGCGCGCGGTGTCATCCCCGTAATAGACGTCGAATCCGTTCAGGTCGCCCGAATATTTCGCAGCCGTGTTCCACCCGAGCAGACCGAACGCAGGATTTTGTGGGTCCGCGCGAACGCCCTGTTGCAACACCGATTTGAAATAGACGAAGTCATTGAGGTTTCGCGCGACAGCGCGTGTGTCGTAGCCGGCGCCGCGCGCCAGCGCCAAAGGGAATGACGACTCGGCCGTGCAATCGGCGCGCTGCCACCAGCGGACCGGCTGCGACCCGTCGTAATGAATGATGGACGAAAATCCTTCGAGCACGCCGTTGCTGCCGTCGCCCGCGGGCCATGCGAGCGATGGCGCAGGACCGACGCGGTCGGGCCGCGACGCGTCCTCATCGAGTTCACGAGCCCAGTCCGTATGAATCAGCATGCGCGACCGCCGATACCACTGAACGTTCCGAGCGACCGCCTCTGCCTCCGCGCCACGCGCCAAATCGCCTGTCGCACCGTAAGCCGGGCGGACCGCGGGAGTCCACCGTAAAGAGGCTCGCACGCCCGCCCACGCCAGAATGTGACCCCAAATGGAAGTCCAGGCCGCCGCCGGCGCATAGCGCCCGGTTACGAACTGGCTCAACTTGGTGGTCGCAATCATGAGATTGCCCCTTGAAAACAAGATCGGGAAAACGCCGTCCCGCGGTAACCCGAACACGGCCTTATCGAACCCGGCAACATGCGCGACAACAATATCGGGATGCGCAGCAACCGCCGGAATGAAGCGGCAATCATGGATGCCCAAAATCGTCATCGGCGGCAGCGCCGTGCCGAACGCATCCGACGCTACGACGGCGCGCTCTTTACCCGTGCGCCGCGCGGCACCAAGCGATGCGCCGGGAATCGCCGCGGGAAACTCGATGTAAATTTTGAGCCTTTTGTCCGCCGCCTGCTTAAACAACTTCGGCGACACAGATTCAGTTGCGTTCGGATACCGGTCGGCAAGGATCAACACACTCGACCCATGCGCGGCGTGAGCAATGGCCGCCTGCGCCGTATCGAACCGCGAAGCCGAAAGATTCGACGCCACCAACACGCGCCACAGGTCGTTCTCACGCGCGCATTTTACGTTCAGACGCCCTGCCGCACTCGCTGATGCACACAGAAGCACTGCGGCTATGCCGATCGCGGCAACCGCCGCGCGTCGACCTCGCGCTGTTCTACGCAGCATCTCTAACGACGGAGTGCCGCCCTACGACCGTGATGCCGCGCGCCCTTTAATCACGCCC
>JAICMB010000072.1 GCA_025929455.1 Bryobacteraceae bacterium
ATTGCAACAAAGTCGCTGGACATGTCCCCAACCGCGGTCCCGATCTGAAGTATGTCGAGGACCGGCTCACGCGCGCGCACATGATCATCCGCGTCATCAACGGCGGACCTAACAACCCGGCAATCGCGGGCAGTCTAAAGCCGGCGGAAACGGATGCGCTGATCTCATTTCTGCGCACACGCACGGCTTTTCCATCAAGCGGCGGACCGGGCATGCCGAACCGCGCGCGGCCGTAGGGGTAGCGCGGCGCCGCGGCCTGGACGTCAACACCGCCTCCGCCGAGGAACTGCAAAACGTATTTCAGATCGACGGCGAAAGATCGCGCTCATCGACGCCCGCAAACGGCAGACGGCATGATCGAAAACATGAAGCAGCGGGGGCACGGCTGGGGTAAACCTGGCGCGGGCAGTCTTGCTGCCTGCGCATTGGTGCCGCTGAAGTGCAATGGGCAGGCGGCACAAAACCGACCGCCTACCCTACGATGCCCTCGAGCGCCGTGGCGTTTTCGACGGTTGATGTGTCGCCCAGCGGTTCACCGAGATATTTTTGCCGGATCAAGCGCCGCACGATTTTGCCGCTTTGCGTTTTTGGGAGCGCGGCAAGCTGGTGTATTTCGCGTGGTTTCAACATCGGCCCCAGGTCGGCGGCGACAGAAGCCGCGATCGCTTTCGCATCGAACGGCGCCCCGGGCCGCATGACAACGAACGCGACGATCGCTTCCCCCTTAACGTCGTCCGGCGCGCCGATCACGGCGGCCTCGCTCACCGACGGGTTCTGCATGAGCGCCTGCTCCACCTCCGCGGGCCCGACCTTCCGACCCGCCACGTTCATCGATTCGTCCGACCGCCCGTGCAGAAACCAGTATCCGTCGTCATCTACATAGGCCCAGTCGCCGTGATACCACATGCCCGGAAAGCGGCTCCAATACGTTTCGATGTAGCGCTGCGGATCGCCCCAGATTCCCCGCGTCATCGACGGCACGGGCTTGCGGCACACCAGATACCCCATCTTGCCGCGCACGTAGTTGCCGTTCTCATCGACGCAGTCGGTTGCAACTCCGGGCGCGGGTGCGCCCAGCGTGCACGGCGTCAGCGGCTGTATCGGCAGCGGGAATAAAAAGCAGCCGACGATTTCGGTGCCGCCGGAAATGTTGATGATGGGACAGCGGCGCTTGCCGACGTTGTCGAAGAACCAGCGATACGACGTTTCGTCCCACGGCTCGCCAGTCGAGCCCAGCAGGCGTAGCGACGTCATCTCGTGCTTCGCGGCAGAATCGCTACGCATCAGAATGCGGATGGCGGTCGGCGACACGCCGAACGTGGTCACACCGCAGCGCTCGATGACCTGCCACGGGCGGTCCGGGCCCGGATGATCCGGCGCGCCGTCATACATCACTATGGTGCCGCCGAAGTTGTGATTGCCGATGATGGTCCACGGTCCCATCATCCAGCCAATGTCCGAAAGCCAGAAGAAGCGGTCGTCCGGTTTATGGTCGAAGGCCAGATAAATTTCCTTCGACACCTGCGCGAGCGCACCCGCGTGCGTGTGGACCGTACCCTTGGGCTTGCCCGTCGTGCCCGACGTGTACAGGATCATGCACGGCGTTTCGGAATCGAGCGCTCTCGTTTCGCATTCAGCCGCCTGGCCGCGGAGCAACTCCGGCCAATCTTCGAGCCGTACAATGCGCTCCACAGCGGGCGCTTTCTCGCGCGCCTGCTCCACCTTTGTTCTCAGCGGCAGTTCCTGTCCGCGCCGGCGCAGCGTCTCGGCCGTAAACACCACGCGCGCACCGGAGTCCTGCAGGCGTGTCGCGATTGCGCCCGCCCCGAATCCGGCAAACACCGGCACCGCGATCAGTCCGAGCTTAAAGCACGCATAAAGGATAGAGACAACTTCCGGGACCATCGGCATGCACAGCGCGACGCGATCGCCTTCCTTGAGCCCCATCGCAAGCAGCGCGTTTGCCAGCCGGTTCGTCTCTGCGTATAACTGCGGGAAGCTGACCTCGCGCGGATCGCCCCCGGCCTCGCTCTCCCACAAGATCGCCGGGCGCGTGGCGGTTTTATAGCGGTCCAGGCAGTTGTAGGCGATGTTCAGCTTGCCGCCGATGAACCAGCGGGCCCACTCCGGCCCGCGCGAATCGTCGAGCACTTTGGTGAACGGCTCCGACCACGACACCGCCGTTTCCTTCACGCACTGCGCCCAGAAATCTTCGAGCCGGTCAACGGAGTACTGCAGAAATGCTTCTCGACTGGTCACGCCGATGCGGTCCATGAACCGCTTCACGTTCGTCTGCGCGACGAACTGCGGATCGGGCCGCCAGATGATGTTATTGTCCGCCATGTTTATCCAACCTTCGGGCGTTCCATGTTGAAACGGTCCGTCGTCCGCACATATGCGGGCCCGCCCATGCGCCCGATTGCGTGCAGTTTGTCCGGGTCGATTTTGTACTCGCTCACGCAGGCATCGTCTACGTGAAACCGCAGCACTTCGCCAATCACTACGCTGCCGCCGAGCGGTTTGGGGCTGACGTCGACAATCTGCAACAAGCGGCATTCCATGTTGACGTGCGCCTCTTTGACCCGTGGCGCCTTCACGACGTCGCTCGCCAGCGGAGTGAGCCCCGACAGTTCGAATTCGTCGACGTGCGGTGGATATTCGCCCGACGTGATATTCATTTTTCCGGCGAACTCCTCGGACACGATGTTCACGACGTATTCGCGCGTGGCAGCGATATTGTGCAGCGTATCCTTGCGCGCGCCGTCGCGGCCGCGGATCATGGGGCAGAAGAGCACCACCGGTGGGTCGGCGCTGGCCGCGGTGAAAAAGCTGAAGGGCGCGAGATTGCGAACGCCCTCCGCGCTGATCGTCGAAACAAACGCGATCGGGCGCGGCACGATTGCGCCGATCAAAAGCTTGTAGATGTTCTGAACGCTAGTGCTGCCGGGGTCGGCGATCATCGTGCGCCGGCCGGTTCCGGTTTCTTCTCCATCCAGCTTGTCCAGTAGTCCTTCCACTCCACACTTTCGCCCGCCGGTAGCACGTGAATGGGATTCAGTCCATCCAGCATCACTGCGTATTCGTCGGTGTGCGTTTTCTTTTTCTGATTCGCGAGCGCCTTTGGGTGCGGACCGTGGTGGATGCCACGCGGGTGCAGCGTGCACATGCCGGGCTTGATGTTCTCGCGGCTGAAGAAGTCGCCGTCATGATAGAAGATGAACTCGTCGAAGTCGGTGTTGCGGTGGAAGAACGGCACCCGCAGCGCGTCTTCGTCCTGCTCGAGCGGCCGCGGAACGAAACTACAGATCACCGCGCCGTTGGTCACGAACGTCGTATGTGCGCTGGGCGGCAGATGCGCGCGATGACTCATCACCGGGCGGATGTCGTGGATGTTAATCTTCCAGACCGTAAGATCGCCCTTCCATCCGACCACGTCGATCGGGTTGAAGGGATAGACGACCTTGGAGATCTCCTCGTCGACTTTGATGCGAATTTCCCATTCGTTGTTGTCATCGAGATGTGGTTTCGGATCGGGCGTCTCGATGACCGCGGGATCGTACAGCGCGTGCTGCCCGAGCAGGCCTTTGTCGGGCTGATCGAACTCACCCTTCGATTGCACGATGAGGAAAAAGTTGTCGCGCGTGCTCGGGTCCATGCGGTACGTCACCGCGCGCGGAACGTTGATGTAATCGCCCGCCTTGAATTGCAGCGGCCCGAAATCGGTTTCGATTGTGCCTTCGCCACGGTGTACGAAGATCAGTTCGTCGCCATCGGCATTGCGATAGTAGTAGGGCATCGGCTGCGAGCGGCGCGATACATATAGCCGCACGTCGCTATTACCGAGAAACGCCTCCGGCTGCCCCTCGGCGTTGTGCATGTCGGTGGGACGGAGATTGTTCAGGTCGAAGCAGTGCGGCCGGAGTTTGCCTTCAAAGCGAATCCAACCGGTCGGCGGATGCGCGTGATACAGGTGTGCGGACTTTCCGTAAAAGCCCTTGCGGCCGTGTTCTTCCTCGTAGGTGCCCTCCGGCAGCCCCACGTGGGCCTGTTTGGCGGTCTTGCCCTTCTGTAAAGGAAACATGCCACCTCCTGCCTCTGTTATAGCGCCGCGGGAAGTCGCCGTCGGACTGGGAAACGGGAGCGGCGCTTGAAATCCGCCTCGGAGAGCGTTAGCGAGTGACTACCGCCGCCGGTCTTTCCGCCAGGTCGCTGCGCTTGCGGCTATACGCGAAATAGATCCACAGCCCGGCCGCTAGCCATACGAAAAAACGAAGCCAGGTAATCAGCGGCAAGCCCAGCATCAGCATTAGGCAGCACGCTACCGAGGTCAGCGGGAACCACGGGACGAACGGCACCCGGAACGAGCGATGCCGCTCCGGTTGCTTCTTGCGCAGCACGATCACGCCGACCGACACCAGAATAAAAGCGAACAGCGTGCCGATATTCGATAACTCCGCGAGCGTGGCGATATCCCAGATGCCCGCCGGAATGCCCACAAACAGGCCTGCGATCCACGTGCTGATGTACGGCGTTTGAAACCGTGGATGCACCACGGAGAACATCGCCGGCAGCAGGCGGTCGCGCGACATCGCGAACCAGATGCGCGCCTGCCCGTACTGATACACGAGCAACGAGCTGAGCATTCCCATCAGCGCGCCCGCGGTCACGATCACTCGCAGCCGGTTCATTCCGAGCGCTTTCAACGCGTCCGCGACCGGAGAATCTGTGCCCAGCTTGGTCCACGGCATGATCCCGGTCAGCACCAGCGATACGCAGGAGTACAGGATTGTGCAAATGATCAACGTCGCGATAATGCCGAATGGCAGATCGCGCTGGGGGTTGCGGCACTCCTCGGCGGCAGTCGAAACGGAATCGAAACCGATGTAGCTGAAAAAGATGATAGACGCGCCGGTGAGTATGCCGCCGAAATGATTGGGCGCGAACGGGACCCAGTTGGCTGTGTTTACCGCGCGAGCGGCGCCGATGCAGAAGATCATGACAGCGGTGAGCTTGATGATCACCATCGTCGTGTTGGTTTCGGCGCTCTCCTTGACGCCGCGCACGAGAATCCACGTGACCAGCAGGGTAATGATCAGCGCAGGTAAATTGAAAACGCCCGCGGGCTGTCCGGGTGCGGGCAACGGCGGGTACGCGATTGCGGCCGGCAAATGGAACCCGAACAGGTTCTCGAATAAGTCCTGCAGATAGGCCGAAAAGCCCACCGCCACGGACATGTTCGAGACTGCGTATTCGAGAATCAGGTCCCAGCCGATCACCCAGGCGAAAATCTCGCCGAGGATGGCATACGAATACGTGTACGCGCTGCCCGCGATCGGGATCATCGACGCGAGCTCCGCATAGCACAGCGCCGCGAAACAGCACGCGATCCCCACGAGAATAAAGGAAAGTGTAAGTGCCGGCCCAGCGCCCGGACGGCCCATCTGCGAGCCCGCGTGCATGCCGTTCAGCAGCAGGTCGAAGACGGTGGCATCGCCGAGCGACCGCACCGCGAGCACTTTGCCCGCGGCTGCGGTGCCGGTGACTGTAAAGATTCCGGAGCCGATGACGGCCCCGATGCCGAGCGCCGTCAGGCTCCACGGGCCCAGCGTTTTGCGCAGCCGCTTGCCCGGATCCTCCGACGCCGCGATCAGCGCATCGATGCTCTTGGTTCGTAGGAGCTGGGAGCCCACGTGCGGCGCAGCTTAAGTTACCGTTTGCGCTGGCCCTTGGCCATTTTCTGCACTTTGCGCTTCTGCGAACCGCGCGCTACACCGGACGCGCGAGGCTGCTTTGGCGCGGCCTTCTTGCGTGCGGCGCGCTTCAACTGCTTGCGCTCGGTCCGGTCGGTGACGTGTTTTGTATTCATTCTCCCTTGATTCCTGCGTATTTTTCGACCAGCTTTTTTAATCCGAAGCCGGGGAAACTAACCGTTAGTTTAGCGTCATCGCCGTCGCCTTCGCGCCGCAGCACGGTGCCGCGCCCGTATTTGGGATGCACGATGGTCATACCCGCGCGGAAACCTCTGGCGCCGGATGGGGCGGAACGCGCGGCGAACGACGAAGCACGCGGGGGCGCAGGATGTTGCGCGGCGGGTGGATTCGAAGCTGCGGGACGGGGCGGTGGTGCGGGCGACTGCACCGGACGGACCGGCGCGCCGCGCTCCGCGAAAAATTGGCCGATGTTCTCCACGGAATTGTACGTCTTGCCCGTATACAAGTTCCGCTTCACCGTCTCCCGCACTTCGTGCCGTTCCGTGAACAGATCCACGTGGTCGTCATCGTCTTCATGGCGCCTGCGCGGGCTAAAGTCCTGCGTAAGCTGTTTCGGAACTTCCTTCAGGAAACGTGACGGAATCGTCGGCTCGGACTGCCCCCCGCCGAACCGCCGCCGAAACCGCGCGTTGGTAAGGTACAGACGCTTCTCCGCTCGCGTCATGCCCACGTAGCATAGCCGCCGCTCTTCTTCCATCTCCGCCGCCGAGTTCAACGACCGGCTGTGCGGGAACAGGCCTTCTTCGAGACCGGCGATAAACACCACCGGAAACTCCAGGCCCTTGGCGTTGTGCATGGTCAGCAGCGACACGCGCGCCGCCAGATCGATGTCGTCCGTTTGCGCGACAAGCGCGGCGTGATCGAGAAAATCGGTGAGGCTTTCGCCGCGCTCGGCCGCTTCCGCCGCGGCGTTCATCAGTTCCTGTATGTTGCCGATGCGCGCTTCCGTTTCCGGATCGTTGTCGGCTTCGAGCATCTTGCCGTACCCCGTGCGGTCCAGCAGTTCGCGGAGCACGTCGTTGATCGCTGGCTTAGTGTCCGACGCGGCAAACTCGGACAGTTCGGTGATGATGTTCCGGAACGCACGCAGCGATGCTTCGGCCCGTCCCGGAAGCGTGTGCTCGTCTAACATCCGCCCGATCGCCGACCACACGCTCAGTTCGTTCTGCAGCGCGTACTGCTCAATCTGTTCGATCGTAGTCTTGCCGATGCCGCGCGCCGGCGTATTGATAATCCGCAGCAAACTGATCGAATCGTGCGGGCTCCCGAGCACCTTCAAATACGACAGCAGGTCCTTAATCTCCGCGCGCTGGTAAAAGCTGAAGCCGCCCACCACGACATATTTGCGCCCGTACCGCCGCAGCGCCTCTTCGATCTGCCGCGACTGGAAATTCGTGCGGTACAGGACCGCCACGCGCTCTTCCGGATTCTTCAGCAGCGTTTTCTCGATGGTGTCCGCGATGAACAGCGCTTCGTTCTCCGCGTCCGGCGCTTCGTAGCGGACAATGGCGTCGCCCGCGCCCGCATCTGTCCACAGCCACTTGCCTTTGCGCTCTTTGTTGTTGGCGACGACCGCGCTGGCGGCCTCCAGGATGTTCTTCGTCGATCGGTAATTCCGCTCCAGGCGGATCACCGTCGCGTTTGGAAAATCGCGCTCGAAATCCAGAATGTTGTGAATGTCGGCGCCGCGCCAGCCGTAGATGGACTGGTCCTCGTCGCCCACCACACAGATGTTATGCCGCTTTTCGGTCAGCAGCCGTATCAACTCGTACTGGCTGCGATTGGTGTCCTGATACTCGTCGATCATGACGAACTCGAAACGCTCGTTGTACTGCCGCCGCAGGTCGGTATCGTGCCGCAGCAGCCGCACCGATTCGAGCAGCAGATCGTCAAAGTCGAGCGCGTTCGCCTGCCGCAAACGTGCTTCGTAATCGTCGTAGATCTTCGCTAGCCGCGACGTCTTCTGGTCTTTCGCGTCCTTATAAACGTCCTGCGGCGTAATCTTGTGGCTCTTGTTATGGCTGATCCACGACGACATCGCGCGGTACTGCATGAACTTGTCATCGAGGCCCAGCGCGCGGTAGATCGATTTCAGTAACGCGACCTGGTCGTCGTCATCGTAGATCGTGAACTGGCGCGTGAAATTCGGGCGGATGTCGGCAAGCCGCTCGCCGTCGCGCCGCAGCATGCGTACGCAGAACGAGTGAAACGTGCTCACCAGCGGCCGGTTGCGCGAATCCGGATCGCCCAGCAGCTTCGACACACGCCCGCGCATCTCGTCCGCGGCTTTGTTCGTGAACGTCACCGCCAGCACGCACGGCGGCGGCACGTGATGCGCTTCGATCAGGTGCGCGATACGGTGCGTGATCACGCGCGTCTTGCCGCTGCCCGCACCGGCCAGTAGCAATAGCGGACCTTCGGCGTGCGCGACGGCAGCGCGCTGTTCAGGATTCAGGCCTTCAAGAAAATCCATGGAGAGCTGTTGGGGGAGGGCTCTTTTTTATTGTACCCGCCGGTGCCGATGTGACGATACCGTGGACAACATCAAGGCAAGAGGTCGAGCGCGCGCGTGAGGCGGGGGCCAACGCGGACGACGCCAAAATCGCGGCGGTCGCTTGTAAGAACGCGGTAAACGCGGCGGCGCTCTGCTACAGCAGCAACCGTCCCGTCGACGAGTCCGAGGCCGAGGCTTTGAAACTTGACATCAAGCTCCAGAGCTCTGGCGATGTCGGTTGGAAGCGGCAGTTCGTATTCGTAGCGTGTGGCAGGGTCGAAGATCTCGGCGATGAGTGTGCGCATCGCTTTGCGCTCCGCTCGCAGGAAGTAATCCACTTCCGCGAGGACGAGTCCGGGTACGATCACGGCAGCGGCTGAAGTCAGGATTCGTTCGTATTCCGGAAAACTCGGTTGTCCGGTTGGAGTGCGAGCGAGCGCGCGCAGTAGACCGCTGGTATCGGCAACGATCGGCGGGATCAATCCTCGATATCCCGGAAGAGCTCGGATTCGTCGCCGAGCTTGCTGTTCGTAGACTCGAACAGAAGCGTTGAGGGGGGCCGCCGGCCGGAATAGTAGCGCGACGCGACGACGCGCAGGCCCTTGCGGATCAGATCGGAGGCAGAAAGTCCCGCCGCGCGTGCCCGCTTTAATGCCCGGACGTCCTCTTCATCCAGCCGAATCGTCGTGGAGATAAGACGCGCCATACATTCAACATACAGCAGAAAGGACACGACGCGCCAAACGCTCATTCCGAATATCAAGACGCGAAACCATCGCATACCGCGAAGCGTCCGAGCACACTGGTCCCTTTCGCGCCGGGTCTTCGCACGCTTTCGGCACTGTGCTTGCGTTCCGCAGCGTCTTGTACGCTCAGCGCGGGACCGAAACGAACAACCATGGCAAACAGACCCGTTGCGTTCCGGCTACTGTTAGCGCACGCTGCCGTCGCTCTATTCACAGCGGGCACAATGTTCGCGCAGCGTGTCTCCTTCGGCTTCGTCGGAGGCACGCATTTTACCCGAGACTTTCCAATTTCCAGGACTGGATCCGCTGATCCGGAGTTCCCCCAAGGCCTGACTGCCTTCGATCTTTTCTCGGACAAACGGAGCTTGCTCGCGGGGCTCTCGGTCGACATTTACCTGGGCCAAGGGTTCTCCCTCGAAGGCGACGCTTTACACCGTAATCTGCACCTGCAATCGCGATTCATTTTTCCTGATGGATCTACGCGGAATTCCGTCCAGACCACGGTAGGTACCTGGGAGTGGCCGGTATTGGCGAAGTACCGATTTCGTTCGAGCCAAACCGCACAACCATTCGTGGAGGCGGGGCCGTCGTTCAGGACGCGTAATAATCCGGCGCCTTCAGAGCCATCGCAGTTCGGAGGCACTGTTGGAACGGGCGTTGAGCTCCGCTTTGGCCGGTTTCGTGTCTCACCAGCGCTGCGGTACACGCGATGGCAGTACGACGGCGATTATCCGCGTATCGCGACAAAACGCGATCAAATTGAGTTCGTGACCGGAATCAGTTATACCACTTCAGTCCCGTCATGGCGGCTGGGGAACACGAAGATCCGTTTTGGACTGATTGGCGGAACTCCGCTGACCAGCGGCATAAAGCAGTTGGCCCCGACCTCGCGTATCGATGAAGCGCAGGGCTATATCGGAGGTTTGACACTTGAAACGGAATTGAACCGCCGCCTCTCGATCGAAGTGAATGGCCTATACCGCCCGTTTCGCGCTGACGACTATCAACTTGACATGTTTTCGGGCAGTGCACCATTTGAGTCGTCGTTTGAGTTCACTGTCGTGACCTGGGAATTTCCGATACTCGCGAAATATCGCCTGTCGACAGCGTCGAACATCAACCCGGTGCTTGAAGCGGGACCTTCGTTTCGGGCTGCCGGCAATCTGAATGGGCTTAATCCCTCGCACTACGGGTTCAGCGTCGGAGGTGGGATTGAGACACGCTATAAAGCCATGAACATCAGCCCGGTACTGCGGTATACGCGGTGGGCGGACGATGCGGTCTCTGCGGGCGCGTGGCGCACGGCGCCCAACCAGATGGAATTGCTTGTTTCATTCACGTTCTGACTTCGC
>JAICMB010000841.1 GCA_025929455.1 Bryobacteraceae bacterium
CAGATGGAAGAAGTTGCGAAAGATTTCGCCGCCGCCGCCATTGAGCGCAATGCAGCCCGCGGCATTCTGCTGGAGTCGGGTGCCCTGGTCCACGCCGGAATCGTAGACGCCGTCATTCGGCAGCCCGTCGAAGAACAACCCGTTGCGCACCAGCCGCTCGACATCGGGCGCGGTCGCGTCTCGACCAAGCGCGCTCTTGTCGACCACCTTCAACGCCAGATCCGTTACCTGGGCAACTTGGCGGGCAATGCGCACATCTTCGGAGTCAGGATCGCCATAGACGAAAGTTTGCGGCGCGCTTCCGCACGCCAAGAGGCCGGCGACGATCAAACGCGAGTCGAAGCCGCCCGACAATGCCGCCTGCGTACGTCCGGGAAATGCCGTGGCCACTTCGCTGCACACGGTGCGCAGATGCTCGCCAATGCGGTCGACGGCCAACTCGAATGTGCCGGGAACATCCACCTCATCCCATACATTTGCCGCAAGACGGGGCAGCAATTGGCGCCGCGACAGATCGACGGCGTGCGCCAAAGGCAGCGTCGTGATACCGCGCGCTACCGTTCGCACCGAGTGCGAAGCTCCCAACAACACATATTCGGCGGCGGCGGATTCCTCGAGTTCCACGCTGCCCGAATAAGCGCAGCCGGCAAGCCAACTGGTGCTGTAAAAGCGGCCGTCCGCACTGGCATAAATCCGCACGAAACCCAGCGAATCGTTCAGCAGCAGGCAGTGACTGGGCGTATGCACGAACAGCGCAAAATTGCCGCGCAGTTGCATTTCGTCGATGCGGCCCGTGGTGTCAAGGTCATCCAGCAACCGCCGCAACGCGTCGGTGCCGAATCGACCGCGATACCACAGCGGGCCCACAGCAAAGGCGGAGCCACCCGGGGTTCGCACCTCAGCATTTTCAACGTCGTGCTGCGACGGGTGCGACCAGGCATCCAGTACGCCGCCGTCCCAGGTGAAATGCGCCCCCGGAACGAATCCCTGGCGCTGCATGGAGCGGGCGACACGGCGCTGCGCGTCCTGATTTTCGCCATCAAGCAGGACAGATAGAGCATTCAACATGTCGAATCAGTCTCCGACCGCGGAATGACGACCACCACCCGTCGTGCACGCGATCACGCCGTCACCTCATCGAGCAAGCGCGCGAGCGACGCCGCGCCCTCGTACCTCGAATAGCTGCGGACGATGCGTTCATCGGCCGCGGGCGCCCGCCCATCGCGCAACGCCTGCACGAAGTCTGCAAGGCCCCTCTCGATCGCGGCAACGTCGTCCACAGGCACCAGTACCGCGCCGCCGGTATCACGCAAGAGCTCCGCGGTATCGCCGCCCTCGCCGACCAAAGCAAAAATCGGACGGCCGATACGCAGGTACTCGTAAACCTTCGCCGGAATCTGCCGGTCGTAGCGGGCGCCCTGGAACAGCAACAAGGCATCTGCTTCGCCCTGTTCGTGCAACGCTTCACGGTTGGAGACCGGCGGCGCCAGCGTCACCATGTTGCCCAGGTCGCGGCGCCGGATCTCCTCTGCATACGCCGCTTCCGAGCCGCTGGCGC
>JAICMB010000143.1 GCA_025929455.1 Bryobacteraceae bacterium
AACTCTTGCCGGCGGAACCCGGATCATCGCTGTCCTTGCCCGCGATCGCGTCCAGCACTAGGCCGCAATCGTCGGCGCTGCGGCACATCGGGCCGATCTTGTCCATGCTCCAGGAGAGCGCCATCGCCCCGTAACGGCTCACTAGTCCATAGGTCGGCCGCAGTCCCGTTATGCCACAAAAGGCCGACGGCGTGATGATTGAACCCGACGTTTCCGAACCGAGCGCATACGTGACCAGGCCCGCCGCCACCGCAATCGCTGGCCCGCTCGACGAGCCGCCGGCCCAGCGCGTGCGATCCCACGGATTCCTTCCCGGTCCTTGCAGCGAAGCACCCGCGAGGTGGTACCCCCCGCCTCCGGCAAGCTCGATCATCGCGAGTTTGCTCGTCAACACCGCGCGCGCGTTATCGAGCTTCGTTATCGCCGTCGCCGTGTAATCAAAAACCTGGGCGGCGTACGGCGGTGCGCCCCACGTGGTCGGCTGGCCCTCGACACTGAGCAGGTCCTTCACGCCATACGGGATGCCTTGCAGCGGCGAGCGCGTGCGGTCGGCTTTGAGCTCCCAGTCGACGTCTTTGGCCATCTTCAGGGCATGCTTCGGCAGCAGTAGCGCGAGCGCGTTGTAACGCGGCCCGATTTTCTCCATGCGTTCCGTGAACGCACGCGCGAGCTCGACACACGAGAATTCTTTGGCCACGAGTCTCTGGTTCAACTCGCGGATCGTGACGAAAAACAGAGCGTCGTCGATATTGTGCCTCGCCATCTCAAGCCTTGAAGTGCGCCGCCGGCTCCGTTGCCATGGGCAGGTCAACATTGGCGAGTTGTGCGGCTGCCTGTTGCTGTTGCGCAAGTGCCTGCTTATAAAAGCCCTCAGGCGTGGTGGGCTCCGGCGTGGGCGCCTGCTCGGGATCTAACGGCGGAGCTTCGGGCACCTTCGGTCTTTGCGGCGCGTTCTGAGGCGGAGCCTGCGCAAGCAGTAGGGCGGGCGCGCCCGCGAGGATTGCGCGGCGAGATAAGCGAGGAGCCTTCACGCCACCAGTATCCAGCATTTGATAATGCGCGCGCCGCGATACCATGCTGTTTTACCTCGCCATCAAAGATGGAAATTCGGGACAAGGTCGTCCTCATTACCGGAGCGTCGGACGGTATCGGCGCGGCGTGCGCGGCCGAATTTCGCGCGCGCGGAGCGCGTCTGGCGCTCACCGGACGCAATCAGGCGAAGCTGCGAAACGTCGCGCAGGCGGACGATCTCGCCGTCGCAGGAGACATAACGCTCGCGGACACGCGCGAGCGGCTAGTGAACCAGACGATAGAGCGTTTCGGCACGATCGACATCCTGATCAACAACGCCGGAGTCGGCTTGTACGCGCCGGCCTGGAGCGTTCCGTTGGAACAAGCGCGACGCTTATTCGAGGTGAATTTCTTCGGCCCGCTCGCAATGATTCAGCTCGTTGTTCCACACATGCGCGAGCGGCGTCGTGGAATGATCGTAAACGTCGGCTCCGTTGCCGGCAAAGTTACGTTGCCCTGGTTTACGCTCTATTCGGTGTCGAAATATGCGCTGGGCTCGTTGACGGACGGCTTGCGAATGGAGCTGAAACGCGACGGCATTCGCGCCATGATGGTCTGCCCCGGATATGTGCAGACGGCCTTCCAGCGTCACGTACTCGGGGGTATGGCTCCGCCGGGCGTACGGCGGCGGCGCAATCTCACCATTACAGCCCCAAAATGCGCTCGCGCTATCGCGCGCGGTGTCGAGCGCGACGCGCGCACGGTCGTAACGCCGCGAGCCGGATGGCTATTCGTCGCGGCGGCGCGTCTGATGCCGCAGCTTGTCGACAATCAGATCGAACGCATTTCCCGCCAGACGGCATGACTCTCAAACTGAAGCGCACGCCTGGCCTTTACCTGGTCGGTTTTATGGGAAGCGGCAAGACCACGGTGGGCAAACTGCTGGCCGTGGAACTCGGTTGGCATTTCGTCGATATCGACGCCGAGATCGAACGTGTACAAGGCGTGAGTGTTTCGGAGATATTCGAGCAAAAGGGTGAAGCTGCGTTCCGCGCGCTCGAATCGGACGCGATCAAGCGTCATGTGTCCATCGTCGAACGAGGGCAGGCGACGGTGGTCGCGCTCGGCGGCGGAGCTTTCACGCAGGCGAGTAATTTCGAACTGCTTGAGAACAATGGTGTGTCGATCTGGCTCGACTGTCCTGTCGAAACCGCGGCGCAACGCACCGCGTCCGAGTCGCATCGCCCTCTGGCGCGCGACCCCGAGCGGTTCCGCACGCTCTTCGAAGAGCGCCGGTTCTGGTACGCGAAAGCCGACTACCAGATCGATGCGGCTGCCGACCCCGTTACGGTGGTGAAGCGTATTCTGGCGCTGCCGCTTTTTTAGCGTGCGAACCGAAGCGCAACTTCGGGCCGACGCCGAGCGCATGTTTCGCGCCGGGCTCGCGGCGGCCGATCCTTATGCGGCCGTGTTGCGACATGTCCATGTCGACGGCAGCGTTCTCCAGACAGGCGACGCAGCCTACACTCTCGACAACATCGACCACATTTATGTCGTCGGCGCCGGGAAGGCGGACGCTGCCATGGCGCATGCCGTCGAGACGTTGCTCAATTCACGGATCACCGGCGGCCTACTGAACGTAAAATACGGGCACGGCACCGCGCTCAATCGCATAAAACTTAACGAATGCGGGCATCCCATTCCCGACGCGAATGGCGAACGCGGCGCAGCGCGCATTGCTGCGACGGCGCAAGGCGCCGGTGAACGCGATCTACTGATCGTGCTGATTTCAGGGGGCGCTTCAGCGCTGTTACCGCTGCCGCTTCCGCCCATCACACTCGACCGAAAGCAGGAGATCACGCAAGTTCTGCTGCGCGGGGGCGCCAATATTCACGAATTGAACTGCGTTCGCAAACATCTTTCCGCGATCAAAGGCGGGCGGTTGGCCGCAATCGCGTGGCCGGCACGCGTGCTCACGCTGATCCTCTCCGACGTGATCGGCGACGATCTCGATGTCATCGGGTCAGGACCGACAGTGCCCGACCGCAGCACCGTTGCGGACGCAACAGCCATCCTGCGGCGCTATGGCATCGAACCACCGCCGCTGGTAGAAACGCCGAAACCCGGGAGCCCGGTGTTCGAGCGCGTCCAGAACGTTGTCGTGGGCAGCAACAAACTTGCGGTGGATGCCGCGGCGATCGAAGCGCGCGCGCTGGGCTACAACACCGTGTTGCTAACGACGTTTTTACAAGGCGAAGCGCGCGAGGTCGCGCACGTATTCGCCGCGATTGCGAAACAGATCGCCGCGACGGGAGCGCCGGCGGTACGGCCAGCCTGCATCCTCGCGGGCGGTGAAACCACCGTGACTGTCAGAGGCAACGGACGCGGTGGCCGTAATCAGGAACTCGCGCTTGCCGCGGCCATTGATATAGCAGGCATGCCTGGCGTCGCGTTGCTCAGCGCCGGCACGGATGGCACGGATGGACCCACCGACGCGGCTGGCGCGACCGTTAGTGGTTCCACGGGTACACAGGCTGCTGTCCGCGGGATCGATGCTCGCGCGTATCTCGACGCGAACGATTCCTACAGTTTCTTCAAGAGCACCGGGGAATTGCTGCGCACCGGACCGACGGGAACAAACGTCATGGATTTGCAGGTCTTGCTCGTCGCGTAAACACGACTAGAAAATCCGATTCGCGAACCGCGCTTAGGCGGCCTTCTGAACCTTGCCGCCCTTAATGCAGGAGGTGCAAACGCGAATGCGCTTCGTCGCGCCATTCACAACAGCACGGACGCTTTGCAGGTTCACTTCCCACCGGCGGTGGCTGACATTGTGCGCGTGGCTTATGCGGTTGCCGTATTGCGGCCCGCGCCCGCAGAGGTCGCAGCGCTTTGACATGTTGCTTTCTCTCCTAAAACGTTGATTTTAGCAGTAGCGCGGCGCCGTCCGCAAACGTTCGCGCTGATTCTAACGCGAAGCCGCCACGTCCAGCAGTGTCTCCCAAAGAAACTGCGCCATACGCGAAACGGAGGTTTCCGCCAAACGCTCGGCGTCAGAGTGTGCGCCGTGGCTGCGCATTTCGGATTCCTCGGCCTCGGGTCCGAATCCATAGGCCTGGACGCCCTTCGCGCGCAATTGCGCCATGTCCGTAGCGCCGGTCAGCATGGCGGGAATCGTGATCGCTCGCGGGTACATACGCTTCTGCGTGCGCTCGAGCGCGTAAAACATCTCCGACCGCAAGCTCGACGACGGCGATGCCGGTCGGGGGTGTTCCCGGTCGACGGGAACGATTTCGATCGCCGGATCGTTGATTACGCGCCGCATCTCTTCATAAATACGCGAGATATCTTCATCCGGCAGCGCGCGAATGTCGAGCGTGGCCTCCGCTTCCGACGGAATAACGTTGGACCGGAAGCCACCGCGAATAATGGTCGGCACGATGGATGTGCGCAGCATCGAATACTGCGACGGTTGATGCTCGGCGAGATAGCGCTGAGCCGCTGCGGACTCGCGCGGATCGGCGACGTGGTTGTAGCGGTACGCGGCTTCGGGCGGGCTGATACGCGCGAGCCGCTCGAAATAGGTGCGCGTCGTTTCATTCAGTCGCATTGGCGGTTGCCATTCGGCGAACTTGGCCAGCGCCGCCGCCAGGTGCACGATGGCGTTGTCGCGCGTGGGCCGGGAGCCGTGCCCTGCAGTTCCGTGCGCGATCAAGCGCGTCGTCCGGGGAGTCTTCTCGGTGGTGGTGATTTCGACAAACCGCGCCGCGCCATCCTTCATCAAAACGAAGCCGCCTTCGGCGAGCGCGTACTCGGCCGCAATATCCGGCCAGTGCTCCTGAACGAGGTAGTCGATACCGGGCCCCGTGGTTCCTTCCTCGCCGCTCTCGGCGATGAAGATGATGTCGCGGTCGAGCGCAACGTTTAGGCGCTTCAGTTCGAGTATTACGGCTAGGTCAGCCGCAACGTGGGATTTGTCGTCGCTCGACCCGCGGCCCCAGACATAGCCGTCCTTCAGTAGCGCCGCGAAAGGGTCGACGGGCCAGCGATCGCGCTGCACGCCAACGACGTCCGTATGGCCCAGGATCGCGATCGGGCGTTTCGATCCGTTGCCGCGTATGCGGGCGACGAGGTTCGCGCGATTCGGATCCTGCGCCAACACGCGATAGGGGACACCCTCGCCGTCGAGCACGCGTTTCAGGTAATCGACTGCGCGCGTTTCGTTGCCGGGCGGGTTGCTGGTGTCAATACGAATCAGCGCGCGGTAGTGCTCCAGAATCTCGGAATCGAGCTTTTGCCAGTCGACGGCATAGCGGCCCCCGGCCAGGCAAGGGAACGAGAGCGCCGCCACGGCGAGCGGCAATATATGGATTGAGCTTCGCACCGTGTACTAACTTACAACAGCAATTTATCCTCGAGATGTTCTGCAGTAAAGTTGGTAGGCTAACGGAGCAGCTGCCCGCGAGCCAGAAGATTCGCCGGGAATGCAACCGCGCCACTCCACCATCGCCACAACCGCCGCCACTCCGAGCCAGACCATGGCCGCCGAGGTAGGAATGATAACGTGCATGGACGAACAATGGATAGATGTTCGCAGGGTCGTCGAAGAATATCGGGTCCCCTGGCTCAGGATTGGGCGACTTTGGGTGGCCAGCTCGGAACTTTGATACCGAACTGCCGTGCGTACTCCGAATTGAGCCGAGGCCAACCGAACTTCATCGCCTCCGCACCGACGATGCGGCCGATGGGAGTTCCGCTGAGAAGGCAATCGAGAACATCGAAGCAAATGTGCCACCCGGCCGCACCCATCGAGATGAAGCGGCGATCGATGTTGGTCCACAGCGTCAGGCGCGTGCCGCCACCAAAGGCTTCGAGTTCCCACCGCATGTCGTGGTCACCCCAGTTATACTCGAGCACCCTGGGAGCGTCGGCTCGGGTCACCGTTGTTTCGGTAACGTGCGGCGTGGGCGCTCCTACTGTGGTGAGCTTCACCGCGGTTCCAACCGTACCAAGGCTTCCATCGGCTTCAAACGGAGCCCACTCGCGCAGATGCGCCGGGTCGGTAAGGGCCTGCCAGACTCTTTCCGGCGAGTGGCGCAGTTCTCTGACGAGAATGAGCGTCCACTTCTCTCCGTCTCTTCGTACCTGCGCCCCGCTGGCCGGACCCGGCGTGTACTGCTTGCGATCAGTCACCTTCTTATCCTCAACGTGAGTGGCGTGCGAGCTGGGTGAGTTGAATGAGGTTGCCGCAAGTGTCGTTTAGCATCGCAATGGTCGAGGCGGTCACGTCGGTGGGCGGCATCGTGAACTCGGCGCCGAGGGCCTTGATCCGCTCGTAGTCGCCCTTGATGTCGTCGGTGAAGAACATGGCCGCGGGCTGGCTCTGTTGAAAGATCGCCTGCTGATACGCTTTAGCCGGGGGGTTGTTGTTCAGCGCTAGCTGCAGTTCAGTGCCATCCGGCTCCTCGGGCGAGGCCACGGTCAGCCAGCGAAATGGCCCCTGACTAAAATCGGCCTTCTTGGTAAAGCCCAGTACTTCCGTATAGAAGCGAAGGGCCTTGTCCTGGTCGTCCACGTATACGCTAGTCATTTTGATTTTCATTTCGTTTCTCCTTTGTCACGTTCGCGGTTTGGGCCGCGTCGTCTTCTCCTCGTGTTCTTTTTCGTAGGTGGTGACTGATCCATGCGGTCGAGGTGGCGTTCGAGAGCATCCACGTGAGCGGACCAGAACCGGCGGAACGGAGCCAGCCAGGCATCCACCTCCTGAAGTGGCTCCGGCTTCAGCCGGTAGAGACGGCGCTGTGCGTCGACCCTCGATTCGACGAAACCGGCCTCGCGCAGCACTCGCAGGTGCTTTGACACCGTTGGCTGTGGCATACGAAGTTGCCGCTCGATCTGTCCCACCGACTGTTGTGAGGAGACCAGGAGGCTCAATATCGCGCGGCGGTTCGGCTCCGCAATGATTTCGAACACAGACTCCACTCTTTTGGTATACTTCTTCCGGTATATACTTGTCAAGGAATATAAGACGTGGCTATGGCCGGGTGCAAATGAATTCGATCCCTACAAGGATTGATCGCAATGCCCTTGGCGTCGGCGTAAATTCGAGAGACTTCGCACACATCCGGCTCGCATGTTATTGTTTTGAGCAATTCGTTCGACTGGTATCGGCAACACTTGCAATCAGCCACTTACCCTCCGTGCGGACGAGGTCAAACAAATCTGTTCCGCAGTGGTTGACCTTGCCGTCCACCAGAAACTCGAACGGCGCCCACACAACCGCGAGATCGCGATCGATTCGCACGAGTGGATCATGAATACGCTCTTCGATGTGCGCCGTTCCCGGCTTTCCCGCCCGTTCTGCGAATGCCTCAAACGTCAGCAGAACCGGTTTACCATCGCGCATCAGCACCATCCTGCCGCCGGGCAGGAGCGGCTGCTTGATCGCGGCTGTATCGCGTTTTGCCATAGCGTCGAACATCGCTTGCACTGGCGCTGAGACGAGTTGTTCTTCGGGACTTGCAGCGCGCGCAAATCTGGAAAGAGAACCTAAGATA
>JAICMB010000798.1 GCA_025929455.1 Bryobacteraceae bacterium
CCGAGCCACGCGCACCGAACCCGCTTCCGCCATGAAAGCCTCGGGCCGCAGTCTCACAGCCGGCCGCGAACGCTTCGGACTGCGCCGCGCGCTGGTGGTCAGTCAGGTCGCGTTGTCGCTGGTGCTGCTGGTCGGCTCGCTGCTGTTCGTGCGCAGCCTGCGCAACCTGCTCACGCTCGATGCCGGTTTCCGCGAAAACGGCCTGCTCGTCACCGGCATTGACGCCTCGCGCGCCAATTACTCCCCCACGCGCCGTCGCGTGCTTTATAAGGATCTGCTCGATCGGCTGCGCTCCACGCCGGGCGTGCAGGATGCCGCCAACGCGTTCATCGTTCCGGTGAGCGGCTCCGGCTGGAACGACAGTATCGAGTTCCCCGGCAAGCGTTCCGACGCTCGCATTATCCCCTGGTTCAACATGGTCAGCGACGGATATTTCCGCACAATGGGAACCCCGCTGTTGGCTGGGCGCGACTTCAACGATCGAGACACGCCGTCCTCGCCGGAGGTCGCCATCGTAAACGAAAAGTTTGTCGCCCAGTACATGGGCGGCGCTAATCCACTCGGAAAAACGTTCCGCATGGTGGTGGGACCTGGTGAGCCTCAACACACATATCTGATCGTCGGGTTGGTCAAGAATTCGGCGTACCGTAACCTACGCGAAGAGTTCAAACCTACCGTGTTCGTGGCCGCCAGTCAAGACAAAGAACCTCGTCTCGGGATCAGCTATGTTGTGCGCTCGTCTGCGCCGATCGGCGCACTGACGGCGGCCCTCAAGAAAACGGTCATGAGTGAAAACAGCGCCCTATCGCTGCAATTCACCGTCTTCAAAACTCAGGTCCGCGACTCGCTCCTGCGTGAGCGTCTCATGGCCGCGCTGTCCGGCTTCTTCGGCTTCCTCGCCGCCGTGCTCGCCACCGTCGGTCTCTATGGCGTAATCTCCTACATGGTCGCCCGCCGCCGCAACGAAATCGGCATCCGCATCGCGCTCGGCGCCGGACGGCGCCGCGTCATCGGCCTCGTCCTTCGCGAAGCCGGCATTCTCGTACTCGTTGGCATCGTGATCGGCGCTGCCATCGCGCTCGCCGCCGCCCGCACCGCCGCATCTCTGCTGTACGGCCTGCAACCCGGCGACCCCGTCACCGTTGCGCTGGCCATTGCATTACTCGCCACCGTGGCCCTGGCCGCCAGTTTCATCCCAGCCCTCGGCGCCTCCCGCCTCGAACCCATGGCCGCCCTCCGCGAAGAATAACGTGGGGCGGGCAGTCTTGCTGCCTGCCCTTGCTAGAGTGGGAGGCGAGCGCGGTCATGAAGTCCCTGTTCGCCTTCCTCGCCCTAACCGTCTCGCTCCCGGCACAGGACGTGCAATTCAACGCGCAATCCCGCGTCGTGCTCGTCCCCGTGACCGTAACGCACGCCGGCGGCCGCCTCGTGGAAGATCTGCAACCCTCCGACTTCGTCCTGCTTGATGACGGCAAACCACGGCCTATCGCCGTCGATACACTGGCCACGGGCCTCGCCCCCGTCGCCCTCGTCCTGGCCGTACAATCTTCCGGCATCTCCATCCCGGTCCTCGAAAAGGTCCGCAAGATCGGCGCCATGATCCACCCGCTCGTAACTGGCGAGCCCGGCTGCGCCGCAGTCGTGTCCTTCTCCGAGCGCATCGACTGGTTGCAGGACTGTACCAAAGACCCCGGAGCGTTCACGCGCGCGATCGACCGCATCCAGCCCGGCGAAGAGAAACACGCCC
>JAICMB010000443.1 GCA_025929455.1 Bryobacteraceae bacterium
ACGCGGCAGACGTTCGGGTGTGTGACCTGTCGGGCGACGCGGACCTCGTTATGGAAACGAGCGAGCGCGGCGGGATCGTGCGCCATGCCGTCGGGCAGGAATTTCAGCGCGACGGTTTGCCCGAGGCGTATGTCGGTGGCGCGATAAACCTCGCCCATACCGCCGCGGCCGATTCGCGCGATGATGCGGTACCGTTCGCCTATGAGCGTGCCGGGGAGAAACGCGCCTTCATCGGCTTGTGCGACGCCCGAATAGGCGCGGCTCGACTGCGAGCCGGAGGATGGCGAGGCGCGGCTGGGCGCGCGTGCAGCGGTGGAGGAGCTTGCCGCGCTCATGGCGGCGGTGAGGGCGATGGCGGCGTCCGGCTCCGAGCCGCAGGCCGGACATTTTACGGCGCTATCCGGTATGGACGCGGAACATACGGAACACAGCATGAAAAGGGGCTTCTGAAGGCCAGCGTATCACGGGCGTGCGCGGTAAGAGGTTGGATGGTGAGGCGACAAGTGCGGTGCAGTCCGTCGCAGCGGCCGGCCGGGCGATTCTGCGCGTTGACACAAAGGAGCATGCGCCCTACACTGGCGGCAGTATGCATTTTTCGCTGGATCTCTCCCCCGATCTGCACGCCAAACTCGCACGCCTCGCCGCCGAAGAACGCCGCGGTGCGGAAGCTTTGGCGCGGGAAGCAATCGAACGAATGGTGGACTGCGACGCATGGTTCCTGCGCCAAGTGGAACAGGGCTTTGCGGCCGCCGATCGGGGAGAATTCATCGAACATGACGATATGCTGGAGCACATCGACCGCCGCTATCCGGGCTGATGCCGCGCATCCGCTGGACCGAATCCGCTGCTCGCGATTTCATTCAGATTTGCGATTACATCCAAGAGTATGACGCGCCTGCACCCGCTCGCCGTGTTGCTTTGGCGACCGTGGTCGCCCGGGACGTAAGACCCGTACCCGCGAGTTGATGATGCCGGGTTTTGCCGTTCTGGCCGTTTACCGTGTTCGCAGCGACATAATCGCAATTGCCTGTATTCTGCATGGCACGCAAAAATGGCCCTGAGCGATGATCGTCGACGGCGATGTTGCTGCCATGATGGAGTTGTGCGAATGAACGGGCGGCAGGCGCGATGACGAGAAAACGTTTTGAATGGCGGCTGCGCAACCGGTCGGTGCTGCTCGGGGAGCGGACGCTGATTATGGCGGCTCTGAACGTCACGCCCGATTCGTTTTCCGATGGAGGCCGGTATTCGGATCCGGACCGTGCGTTCGCGCGCGCGATCGAACTGGAGGAGCAGGGCGCCGACATTCTCGATATCGGAGGCGAGTCGACACGGCCCCGTTCGCAGCGGATCTCGGAGGCCGAAGAACTGCGCCGCGTCGTTCCGATATTAAAGCGGCTGCGGGGGAAGCTCACGATCCCGATCTCGGTGGATACATACAAATCCGCCGTTGCGGAAAAGGCGCTGGAGCTGGGCGTGGAGATTGTCAACGATCCGTCGGCGCTAACGTTCGATCCGGCGCTCGCAAAAACGGCGGCGCAGTACAACGCGGGGTTGATTTTGAATCACATGCGCGGCACGCCGGAGACGTGGGAGAAGCTTCCGCCGATGAAGGATGTCGCGAGTGGAATCGGGGCAGACTTGGAGGCGACGGTGCATCGCGCGGTGCGCGCCGGCGTGGAGCGCACGCGCATAGCTGTCGATCCGGGCCTGGGATTCGGCAAGCGGCGTGAGCAGAATTCGGAAATTCTAGGGCGCTTGCCGGCGCTGGCGCGGCTCGATCTGCCGCTGGTGGTGGGGCCTTCGCGAAAGTTGTTTTTGTCGCAGTGGAGCAAGGCGGCGGACGAAGTGGAAATGGAATGCGCCACCGCGGCGGCTGTCGCGGCCGCGATCCTGGGCGGCGCGCATATCGTACGCGTGCACGATGTGCGGGTGCTGCGAAACGCGATCGGGCTGGCGGATCAGATTTTGGAAACGACCGACGCGGCGGAACTGGCGCGCGAAGCGGAGCCGCCGCGCCCGCGAGTGCAGAGGCCATACAGCCCGCGACGCTAACGCGGAAAGCGCCTTCACACCCGCAGGAAAGGAACCTTGTCTCCCCAGAATTGTTCCATCAGCGGGAGAGCCTCAGTCGAAAACCCGGTCGAAAGGAACTTGCGCCGACGGCCCTGCGAGCCGTCGTATTCAGGATGGCGGTCAAGATACGCCTTGAGCGCGCGAGCGGTGGCGTCCGGTTGATCGATCATTCGCACACCAGGCGGAAGAGCGGCGGCGAAAAGATCGGCGACCAGGGGGAAGTGAGTGCAGCCGAGAATTACGCATTCGGGCGCCGTGCCGAGTTTACTCAACAGTTCGCTGACGTATCGATCAACGAGTGCTTGTAATTCGCGGTGAGGCAGTCCGCGCTCGATGGAGCCGGCGAGTTCGGGACAGGCTTGCTGCACAACAGTAATGTCGGGCCGGCGTTTGCGGATCTCTGCGGGATAGCAGTCGGTCTCGACCGTGCGGCGCGTCGCAAAAACGGCTATGGTGCTGGAGCCTGTTGTCTGCTGCACAGCAGTGCCGTGTTCGTCCCACCCGATCCCGGTCGCCGCCTCGATCGTCGGCACGACGATGCCAATCACATTTCGCGCAATGCCGTCGTCGCGCCGCCGGACGGGTAACCACTGTTGTTGAATCCAGCGCAGCGCCACGGTAGACGCCGTGTTGCATGCGACGACAACGAGCGTACAGCCCTCCGTAAACAAACGTTCGAGAGCCGCGCAGGTCAGGTTCAGCACGTCTATGGGCGGCCGAACTCCATAGGGCGCGTTTCGATTATCGCCAAGGTAGACGAAATCGCGCCCGGGCAGCGCTTCGATCAGGGCACGATGCACCGTCAGCCCACCGAAGCCGCTGTCGAAAACTCCGATCACCCGAGAAGCCTTTCCATTTTCACGCTACATCCTCTGGCATCGCGGGCAAAAATGCGTCCCCCGCGATCCCAGCACAATTCGCCGGATAATCCCGCCGCACACTTTGCAATGCTCGCCCTCGCGCCCATACACGCGATGCTCCAGTTGAAACCAGCCGCGGCGGCCTTCCGCATCGACGTAGTCGGATATTGATGAACCGCCCGCGCGAATGCCACGCTCCAGCACGTCGTGTATGGCTGCGTGCAGTCGCGCCGCTCGCGGGCGGCGGAGCTTCGAGGCAATGGTGCGCGGGTGAATACATGCAGCAAAGAGCGCTTCGTCGGCGTAGATGTTGCCCATGCCGCGCAGGAAGCGTTGGTCGAGCAACAGCGGTTTGATCATGGCGTGGCGCGCGCGCAGACGCGCGGTGAATTCCGCAACATCGATTGAGAGCGCATCGGGGCCGAGCCCGGCGACGCTGTCCGGCAGATGCTCGCTCCAGAAGATGCGCCCAAAGTGGCGGATATCCTCGAAGAGAATGCGCCCGCGGTCCAGTTCGAAAACGGCACGCGTGTACGGGCCGGGCTCGCCGCCCGCGAGCAACTTGCCCGTCATGCCGAGATGCATGACGAGATAGCCACGATCGAGCGTGGCCACCATGTACTTGCCATGGCGCTCCAGCGTATGGACGCGCTGGCCGCGCAGATGGGCGGCGAGCTCGCGAAAATCCTGACGGACCACGTGCGGCGAAGAAAACTCCGCGCGTTCGATGCGGCGGCCGACAAGCTTGGGCGCCACTGAGCGCACAACCGTTTCTACTTCGGGAAGTTCAGGCAACGGGTGGAAGGGCGGCCAAAGAGTCTATTTTCACGAA
>JAICMB010000801.1 GCA_025929455.1 Bryobacteraceae bacterium
AACCGCAACAGCGCCTGCAGGTGCTTCGGCTCCGCCTCTTGATGTTCCTTCTCTAACGCCCGCAGCGTGGCGTTGATGCCGTCGAAGTGCTCGCGAATGGCGCGCGGAGCTATCGGATCGTTCGCCGGATTGGCCGCCGCCTTGGCCAGATACGCGTCGCGGAGACCGAAGATCACAGGCTCATCCGTGACGGCGTGTCGCACGGGCCGTGGGCTAGCGCTTTCGGCGCCCTTGCCCAGCACCTCGCCGCTTTGATTGAAGTAATACTGAATCCACGTGCGCGCGGTGAAGCTGGCGATGAAATCGAACTCGTTCCAAAGCCGATCGAGCTCTCGGCGGCCGTTCTCGTCCAGGATCAGTTGCACCAGCGGCTGATCGTCGCGGAAGAATCCAATCACGCTGTGATATCCCGCGCTGAGCAGCCGGCCTTTATCTTCCGAATCGTCGGGGAAGTAGCGGCCGCGCTCGGTGATGTAGAACGCGTCGGGAAACACCTGCGCGAAGCGCTCGAACGCGGCCTCGTAGCGCCGGCGCTGCGCCGCGGGCACGATCAGATCGGCGTCGTTCATGCGCGCTTTCGCCGAAACCGCAGCCCAGCGGAACGCCGCCTCCCGGTGCAGCCCCGGATATTTCGGGATCACCGGCGCGACCGGCGGTGGGTCGGTGTCATTGCGGAGGTCATTGGGATCGCTGTCGCGGCGGTGCGAAGCGAACTCGCGCAGCTTCCAGTTGAGCAGCGGCTGCGATGCGGGCGGCAAGCGTTTTACCAGCGGCGCGGCAAATTGCATCGCTGTATGCGCGCGAATCTTCTTCACGAATTCCGCCATAGCAACGCATTGCGTCCGGACGTCATCCGGCCGGCGTGCGCGTGGGGCGGGCAGGGCGCGCCACATCTTTTGCAGCTTCAGAATTGGACCGATAGCATTCGGCTCATGCAGAATCCGCCAGACCAGCGGCAGATATCGCGGGCTCACTTTCGAATCTCTCGCGACCGATGCCAGCGTGGCTCTGGACTTTCCTAATGCGGCACGGTGGCGATACGTCCAGGCGGCGTGAAAATAATCGGCGTAGTCGGTCGGCTGCTCCTTATAGAACGCGATGATGCGCTGGATGGCGTACTTCTCGCGATCGGTCTCCACCAGCATCGGATACGGCGCGAAGCCGATCGAGTCCGGCGTGAGCACCATGTGATCGGCAACATCGTGGGCGGCGCGCAGAAACTTGTTCAGGAGCGCGGGCGACATCGTGAGCGACTCGCCGGAGTTGTCGAAGCCCGCGGGGTTGGCCGGGTCCACCGGAAACTCGCGTGTGACGTGCAGGTCATAACCGGTGAGGTCACGAATCGTGTAGTTGTACTCGGCGCTGCTCAATCGCCGCGCCGGTACCCACCCCGGATCACCCGCCGAGGCGCGGATCTCTTCGGTGCGCAGTGCGCCGATCCATTCGATGACGCGCTCCGCGGCTTCAGCGGGCGGCGGGGGCACCGGCTTCGGCGGCATGCTCTTGGCCTGCAAGCGCTGTATCACGAGCAGCCAGTGCGGGAAATCCTGCCGTACCAGTTCGGCCGAAGTGAATGCCTTTAGGTTGAACTGCGCCGCGGCCGACGGACCGCTATGGCACGCGACGCAGTATTTGCTGACAAAAGGACGGACGGTCTGATCGAACTGCCGGTCGAGCACAGGCCCGGCTACAAGCGTGCCCGCGCAGCCGAGCAGGGCGAAAACATATTGCAGCG
>JAICMB010000707.1 GCA_025929455.1 Bryobacteraceae bacterium
CCATGTCGATGCCGGCGGAAACGCCCGCGGCCGTGATAACGCTGCCCTCATCGATGAAACGCCCGTCGCCGAGCACGTCCACGCGCGGGTATTCATTGCGCATCCACTCGAGAGAGGCCCAATGCGTGGTCGCGTTGCGCCCGTCCAGGAGACCCGCGCCCGCGAGTAGAAACGCTCCGGTGCAGACGCTCGTCACTAGCGTTTTTGTGCGGCGAGGCCGTTGATCCAATCGAGCAGCGCGCGATTGGAGCGTTCGCGGCGAGTGCCCCAGCCACCCGGGATCATGACGATGTCGAGCGGCGGGTGGGTCGCGATGGCGAAACCGGGAGCACACGCAGGCCGCCGCGGCAGCGAATCTCGCGCATGTTCGTGCGCGATCAGAATGACGTGAAAGAGCACGCTTTCATCGGACGTTTCGCCGGGCGGCCGCGCGCTGGAAATTACTTCGAACGGGCCGCAGAAATCGAGCACTTCCACGTCGTCGAAAACTAAAATGCCGATCGTGGCGGCACGCATGGAACGGAAAATACCATACGCCCGCGTTAAAATCGGCGTTCATGTTCCGCAAGGTGCTGGTTGCGAATCGCGGCGAGATCGCCGTGCGCGTCATCCGCGCGCTGCGCGAAATGGATATCGCGAGCGTCGCCGTCTACTCCGACGCGGATCGCGCGGCTCTGCACGTCACCATGGCGGATGAAGCCGCGCACATCGGCCCGGCGCCGTCGGTTGAAAGCTATCTCCGCGGCGACCGCATCATCGCCGCAGCGCTCAAACACGGTGCGGAAGCGATCCATCCGGGCTACGGCTTTTTGAGCGAGAACGCGGATTTCGCACAGGCGTGCACGGATGCGGGTCTGGTATTCATCGGGCCGACTGCCGCGTCCATTCGAAAACTCGGTTCGAAAACGGCAGCGCGTAAACTGGCCATCGCGGCGGGCGCGCCGGTGGTGCCCGGTACCGAAACTGCCGTCGCGAGCGCGGAGGAAGCGCGCGCTGTCGCCGGGGCCATTGGCTATCCGGTGCTGTTGAAAGCGGCGGCGGGCGGGGGGGGGAAGGGCATGCGCCGCGTCGACCGCGCGGGGGACCTCGATGCCGCGCTGCGCGACGCCATGGGCGAGGCGGCCAGCGCTTTCGGCAGCAGCGAGGTTTACATCGAGAAAGCGCTCGACAAGCCGCGCCACATCGAAATTCAGATCTTCGGCGATCACGACGGCAACCTCGTTTACCTCGGTGAGCGCGAGTGCTCGATTCAACGGCGCCATCAAAAAGTCATTGAGGAATGTCCGTCGCCGCTTATCGCGGCCCATCCTGCTATGCGCGCGCGCATGGGCGAGGCGGCATTACGGGTGGCGCGCGCGGCAGGATACTCCAACGCGGGCACGGCGGAATTTCTGGTCGATTCCGATCGGAATTTCTATTTCCTGGAAATGAATACGCGGCTGCAGGTGGAACATCCGGTGACGGAGCTTGCCACCGGGCTGGATCTGGTGCATCTGCAATTGCGTGTGGCCGCGGGCGAGCGCCTCCCATTTACGCAGGACGATGTCGCGCTGCGCGGGCATGCCCTCGAGTGCCGTATCTACGCGGAGGACCCCGAGAATAACTTCTTTCCGTCGGCCGGGCGCATCGAACAGCTGGCCGAACCGGCGGGGCCGGGCATCCGCCTCGATTCCGGCGTTTATGAAGGCTGGACGGTTCCGTTGGAATACGATCCCTTGCTGGCCAAACTCGCCGTGTGGGCATCGACGCGCGATGATGCCATCGCACGCATGATGCGCGCGTGTGGAGAGTATACGGTGCTCGGGATCCGCTCCAACCTTGCGTTCTTCCGCGATATTCTGCGCGATCCTGAGTTCCGGGCCGGCGCACTGCACACAGGCTTTATAGCGGAATTCTTTGCGCGCCGGAACGCACATTCAGTTCCCGATGGCGTTGCTGCGGTCGCGGCCGCGGCGGCGGAAGCATGGACGGTAGACAATCGCTCGCAAACGCTCGCACAGGTAAAAAACGGCAACGGCAGCAGCCCGTGGGTCCAGGTAGGGCGCGCGGAGGCGCTGCGGTGAGTCTCGAGATCACGCTTGACGGCGAAATCATCACCGTTCCTGCGGGCGCAGATGTCCGCCAGATCCGCCTGGGCGTGTACTCGATCATTGTCGACGGAAAGTCGTTCATCGCACGCGTATTGCCGGGCAGCGATGGTTCGCTGCATGTGAACGTTCATGATGCGCGCTTCGCGGCCGTGGTGCGCGATCCGCGCAATCCACGCCCGCGTACCG
>JAICMB010000632.1 GCA_025929455.1 Bryobacteraceae bacterium
GAACGCGAACGCGCGCATGCGAGTCGGGAATGCGGGCGGGATTGACCTCACGTTCAATGGAAAGCCGGTTGGCGCGGTGGGTCCACGTGCGCAGATCCGCAACGTGATTTTCACGCCGACAGCGTATCAGGTGGTCGTACCGCCGCCGCCCGCGCCCGAGGATGAGCCGGACACGGCGGGCGCACAGAACTGACAAGTGGGGCGGCCGGTCGCTTTATGCCGGCTGCCCGCAATGGGCGAATAAAGTAGAGACCCGCGGAATTGAGCGGCGTTCGCGGGCTGCCGGCAAAGCGCGACCGGCCGCCCCACTTGTCAGTTCTGTGCGCCCGCCGTGTCCGGCTCGTCCTCAGGCGCGGGCGGCGGCGGCACTACGACTTGGTACGCGGTCGGCGTAAAGATCACATTGCGAATCTGCGCGCGCGGACCCACCGCGCCAACCGGCTTTCCATTGAACGTGAGGTCAATCCCGCCCGCATTCCCGACCCGCATGTGCGCGTTCGCGTTCGCCGCAAACTGCCGGCTCTCGCCCGGGTGCAGCGTCCCCGCAAACACCTGCTTGCCGTCGCTGGTCAATGAAAACCAGGTATCTTCCTTCGCGGTGATGTTCAAGGCGATGGGCGATGCGGCCGCGGGTTCGCCGCCATCGGACGTCAGGACCGCCGCCGTCTCGGGCTGCTCGACCCGTGCGGATACGTCTTTCACCGGGACCGCCTGCGCTTTCGCCTGCTGCACCGGCCGGTGCTGTACGGCCACTTGCGCGGAATGCACGACGGTCCCGGACGCCTCCGCCTGCTGTGCTTTGTACCACCACGAGTAAAATCCCGTGCAACCGAGCACCGCGAAAAACAGAAACACCGAATACATAATGGTCGGGTTCTGCTGAAACCGTTGCGCATACACCTGCGGCATCCGCGGCGGCGGCGCGGCCGCCATCTGCTCAAGCACGTTTTCTTCCGCGGGCGGAGTGTGCGAGGCGAGCGTGCGGTCCACCTCGCCCATCAGGCGCGGATCGTGGGCCGCTAGCGCCGCCGCATACTGCCGCGCGAAACTCTTATAAAAAAACCCGCCGGGCAGGCGATCTTTGTCGTCCTGCTCGAGTGCGCGCAAGTACTCGACGTTAATGCGCGTAAGTGCCGCAACCTCAGCGAGCGAGAGGCCGCGTGCCATACGGGCCCGGTGCAACATCTTACCGAGCGAGTCCATGACCGGTTGTCCTTTGTTCTTATCGACCGGAACGCCACTTGCTGTGCGTTCATCCGGTATAATACACCAGTTGGATTCCGCCCACGCCCCGTGCATTTCGGTTGTAATCGTGAATTGGAATCGCCGGGACCTGCTGCGGCGCGCCCTGTCGTCCTTGGCCGCGCAGACGGGCGCCCCGGCTTTTGAGGTCATCCTGGTGGATAATGGCTCCGCCGACGGCTCGGCGGACATGGCGGCGCACGAGTTCGCGTCCTCCGGCGCGTTCGGGCTTCGTGTCATCCGCAACAGCGAGAACCGTGGCTTCTGCGCCGCTAACAACCAGGGTATCGCGGCGGCGCACGGGCAGTTCATCGCCCTGCTCAACAATGATGCGGAGGCGGCGCCGGGCTGGCTTGCCGCGCTGCTGCGCGTTTTCGAGAACCGCCCGGACGTCGGCATGGCGGCTTCCAAGATCCTGGTCTACGAAGATCCCGGGCGCATCGACAAAGCCGGTCACCTGATCTATCCCGACGGACAGAACCGCGGCCGGGGCAGCGGCGAGCTCGACCGCGGGCAGTACGACCGCCTAGAAGAGGTGCTCTGGCCCGACGGCTGCGCGGCCATGTACCGCCGTGCGATGCTGGACGAGGTTGGAGGATTTGACGAAGATTTTTTCGCATACGCCGACGACGCCGAACTGGGTTTGCGCGCGCGCATCGCGGGCTGGACGTGCCTGTACACGCCCGCTGCGGTGGTGCGCCATCATCGCGGTTCGACGCTGGGCGCATGGTCCTTCCAGAGGCTGGTGCTTATCGAACGCAACCGTGTGCTGCTCGCAGTCAAGCTGTTTCCCTGGAGCCTGCTGTGCCTGAACCCGGCGTACTACCTGGCGCGGCTGGCGGGCGGGACCTGGGCGGCGATGCGCGGGCGCGGCGAGGTGCGCAAGTACCAGGGCATGCGCGGCAAAGCGGTCGCGATAGCGGCAATGCTGCAGGGCGATCTGCAGGCGCTGCTGATGACGCCGCGCATGTTGCGGAAGCGCGCGGGCCTGCGCCGCAAACTCAACGCGGCGGAAGTCCGGCGGCTGATTCTGGATCATCGCATTCCGCTGCGCGTTCTATCCGAGCAGGCCGTCTGAGCGCCGCGTGCGCGCGCTGCGGCGAGCATGACGCGCGAGCACGTTATCGCGGTACCGACCGGCTCTACGCAACCACGTCGGAGCAATTCGCCGTCCTGGAATGCCGAGGCTGCGGTCTGCTGCGCCTCGATCCGCAACCGGCCCCTGACGAACTGGCGCGCTACTATCCGTCCTCATACTGGTATGCGCCGGACAGCAACGCAGCCGGGCGCGGCGAAGAGCTGTATCGCGCTATCGTAATCCGTGACCACGTCGCGTTTGTCCGCCGCGCGATTGCCGCCGCGGGATCTGGCCCGATCGTAGATGTAGGCTGCGGCGGCGGTTTGTTTCTACGCTCTCTCCAGGCCGCGCACGCGGTTGGTTTCGACAATTCACTCGACGC
>JAICMB010000152.1 GCA_025929455.1 Bryobacteraceae bacterium
CCGCGCCATGCCACCGGCGCGATTTCCGCGCCGTCCGCGCTGAGCCGCGCCGGCAGGAAGCGCGTCAGTCCGGGCTTCACGCGAACATCGCTCGACAACTCGCTCCACGTCAGCGGCAACAACGGATCGGCCATACCGCCCAGCCGCTCGATCGCGGTTTTCGCGAACAGTTCAAACGTCACCATCGTCGATGCCGGATTGCCTGGCAGCCCGAAAAAGAACGTCCCGTGCGCGCGGCCAAAGACGAGCGGCTGGCCCGGCTGAATCTTTACGCGATCGAAATAAAACTCCGCGCCGCAATCGGCCAGCACCCGCTCGACGATGTCGTACTTCCCCGCCGAGACACCGCCCGAAAGCAGCAGCAGATCGTATTGCAAGCCGCGCTCGACTAACTCGCGCGTCGCATCGTACACATCCCGCGCGATCGGCAAAATATCCGGGCACGCGCCCGCACGCCGGCATTGCGCGGCGAGCGACTGCGCATTGGAGTTGCGCACCTGAAACTCGCGCGGCGTGTCGCTCACCTCCACGACTTCATCGCCGGTCGCGATAATCGCAACCCGTGCCCGGCGGTACACCGCAACCTCCGTGCGCCCGACCGTAGCCAGCGCCGCTACCACGGCAAAATCGATGCGCCGCCCCGGCTCAAGCAGGATATCGGCCCCGCGCGCTTCGCAACCCTGCGGATTGATATTCTCGCCGGACTTGGGTCCGCGGTCCGTCGCAACCCGCCCGTCGCTTACGCGGCAGTGCTCCACCATGACGATCGCATCAGCTCCCCTCGGAACCGGCGCGCCCGTCATGATCTCGATCGCCTGCCCCGCCCGCAGCGCGCCCGCGAACGACTCGCCCGCCCGCACCTCGCCCGCGATCGCCAACTCGCCCGGCACATCCTGCGCCCGGACGGCAAATCCATCGCGCACCGAGCGCGCCACTGGAGGATAATCGCGGTCGGCCACCACGCGCTCGGCAAGCACGCGCTCTGCCGCCTCGAGCAGCGCTACCGTTTCCACGCCGGGCTCCGTCACGCGCACCTCCCGCAGCACGCACGCCCGCGCCTCGTCAAATGTCAACGCACTCACAACCTGCATTGTAAGTGCCGCCGCCATGGCGGTGTGCTCCCCTGTAAATGTGAAGACAGTGCTCATGCTGCTCGCCTGCGTTGCCGCGCGCGCGCAAACGGACACCACCCCGGACCGCTTTTGGCTATCCGGCCAGGCGAACGTCATCACGCAGTGGCACCCCGATTTCGCCGCCGCCTATAGCGGTCCCAACAGCCTGCGCAACGTGCTCGAAGACCGCACCTCGCACGTCTTCACCCTCTACACCGGCGTGCGGCTCACCGGCCGGCTGGAGCTGCTGCTCGATGCGGAAAGCGCCAGCGGCCGCGGCATCAGCGATGCCCTCGGACTCGCCGGATTCACCAATCTCGATGTCGTGCGCAATCCCAACCTCGGCTCTGCCCCGTACATCGCCCGTCTGATGCTGCACTACACACTGCCGCTCTCGCGCGAACAAAAAAACGCCGAGCGCTCGCCCCTAAGTCTTGCCTCCCGCGTGCCCGTCCGCCGCCTGGAATTTCGCGCCGGCAAGTTCAGCACCGTGGACTTCTTCGACGTCAATGCCGTCGGCAGTGACAGCCACCTGCAGTTCCTCAACTGGACGGCCGACAACAACGGCGCATACGATTACGCGGCCGACACGCGCGGCTACACCTACGGAGCGTATGTCGAATATCACGACCGCGCTTGGGCCGTGCGCTTCGCCGAGGAACTCATGCCGGAGGTCGCCAACGGCTACCGCCTGAGTTGGGACCTGGCCCACTCGCGCGCCGAGAATTTCGAAACCGAGTGGCATCCACAATGGCTTTCCGGACGCAACAGCAGCGTGCGCGCGCTGGTCTTCATCAATCACGCCAACATGGGCAGCTACAAGGAAGCCATCGCGGCCTATCTGGCCGGCCAGGACACCGCGCCGAACATCATCGCGCACCGCCGCCGCGGGCGTATCAAAGAAGGCATTGGTATCAACAGCGAACAGGAACTGACGGCCGCTTGGCGCGTTTTCGCCCGCGCCGGTTGGAACGAAGGCCACAACGAATCGTTCGCCTATACCGAAGTGGACAACGCCGCCGCGGCCGGATCCGACATTCGCGGCAACTCCTGGCGCCGTGCGGACGACAAGTTTGGCGTCGCGTTCCTGTCGAACGGCATCTCACCCGACCACCAGCGCTACCTTGCGCTCGGCGGCCTCGGGTTTCTCTTAGGCGATGGCGGCCTCAGCTACGGCCGCGAGCAGATTGTCGAGTTCTACTACAATGCCCGCCTGTGGGGCGGTATTTACGCCGCCTTTGACGAACAACATATCAATAATCCCGGCTACAATCGCGCACGCGGGCCGGTCTGGGTTTCGGCCGTCCGGTTGCACGCCGAACAGGATTTTCTCAGTGCGTTGCACCGCGCTCGCCATTAAGCCGGGCACCTGAAAAACGCATGAAAACTGCAACCACCCGCCCGCCGCGCCGCGTCTGTTCTGGCAGGGAAGAACGATCGGCCGCGTGGTCCGGAATCGGTGTTTTCGATAATGGCCCGCGGCCGATTGCTTTAAGATAGTGAATTGCCCCGTATCAGTTCAGTGAACGAGGCGGCGACAACGAGCTGGCCGCAGATTTACCTCGGCGTCGCGTTTACCACCCTCGCCACGCTGATCCTGGAGCTCGCGCTCACCCGCATCTTTTCCGTTATTTTTTACTACCATTTCGCCTTCCTGGCGATCTCCATCGCGCTGTTCGGCTTAGGCGTGGGCGGTATCCTGTCGTATCTCGTCGGCGGCTGGCGCTCCGCGCTGTTCGGGAAGCTGGGCCTCCTGGCCGCGGCCAACAGTGTGGCGGTCGTTTGTTCCCTCGCCTTCCTCATCACACGCCATAGCGGTTCGGGCGCAGGTACGCTCGCCCTCATCTATTTCGCGAGCGCCGTTCCCTTTGTTCTTTCCGGCATGATCGTTTCGCTCGCGGTTGCCGAAACCATCGCGCGCGTCGATCGTGTGTATTTTTTCGATCTCGCGGGCGCCGCCGCCGGATGTCTGTTGCTGATCCCGCTGTTGAACTTTGTAGGCGGCCCGAATACCGTTGTTGCCTCGTCCGTTTTCTTCGCGGTTTCATCCGCCATCTGGTTCCATGCCGCGAATCGTGTGCGCGCCCGCGCCTTTGCTGTCGGCCTTGCGCTGGTGCTCACCGCCCTTGTTGTGTTCAATAACGGCACGCACAAACTGCTCGACATCACCTATGCCAAGGGCGGCCAAATTAAGAACGAGATCTTCTCCAAGTGGAACAGCTTCTCGCGCGTCGGCCTGATCCGCGAGCCATCGGGCTTTCTCAGCATCGTGATCGACGCCGACGCGGCCACCGGCGTCGCGCAGTTCAACTGGGAGCACCTCAAATCGCGCGAGCGCTACGACCTGCTGCATCAAGGTCCTGGCCTGCCGTACGCCGTCCGGCCAGGCGCGAAGACGCTCATTATCGGTCCCGGCGGCGGCTGGGACGTTTCGCGCGCGCTCGCGTCCGGCAGCCGCGACATCACGGGCGTTGAGATCAATCCCATCATCGCCACCACCATCATGCGGCAGCGTTATGCGAATCTAAGCGACAACCTATATCACCGCCCTGAGGTTCACATCTATGTCGAGGACGGCCGCAGCTTCGTGCGCCGCTCCCACGAGCGCTACCAGGTGTTGCAGGCCACCCTCGTCGACACCTGGGCATCGACCGCGGCCGGCGCCTTCGCATTATCGGAAAACAACCTATATACGACGGACGCCTTTTACGACTATTTGACACACCTGACTGACGACGGCCTGCTGTCGTTCACGCGCTGGGGCTTCGATCCGCCGCGCGAATCGCTGCGCCTGCTATCGCTCGCGATGACCGCGCTCGCGCAACTGGGCGAGAACGATCCTGCCAAGCACGTCGTTGTAATTCGCGAAAACGCGGACAAGCTGGAGGGCTGGGGCGCGCAGGACACGGTTCTGATCTTCCGCAAGCCGGCCAGCGCGGCCGACCTAGCGCGTCTGCGCGCCGCTGTTGCGGGCACTCGTGTGGAGCTGCTTTATGAGCCGGGCGATCCGGCCACGCGCAACGAATTTGCGCGGCTTCTGCTATCGCCCGATCCGCACCGCTTCTGGAACGACTATCAATACGACGTATCGCCGGTGAGTGACGACCGGCCGTTTTTCTTCTACACCGTGCAGCCGCGCGACATCTGGGACTTCATCACACAGGCGAACAGCACGTCCGCCGATTACAAGATTAACCGGGCGTTGCCGCTGCTCTTCGGCTTAGTCGGCATCAGCATCGTTGCTACGCTGCTCGTCCTCGCGCTGCCGCCGCTGCTGCTCGGGACGCGTCTGCCGGTCGAGCCGGGTCTCCGCACCGCACTGCTCTACTTCGTCTGCATCGGCGCCGGGTATATCCTGATCCAGGTCGCACTTATTCAAAAGTTCATCTTGTTCCTGGGCCATCCCGCATACGCGCTGACCGTCATTATCTTCTCGATGCTGGTTTCAAGTGGGGTCGGCAGCTACTTCAGCAAGCGCATCGCGAAGCGCCACTTGAGCGCGGTGCTCGCCGGCATCGCGGTGCTCGTCGCCGTAGTCGCGTTTGCCGCCGCCCCGATCGGAAGGTACGGCGTGGGCCTACCGCTTCCGCTCAAGATGCTGATCACGGTCGCCCTCATCGCGCCCGCGGGCTTCCTCATGGGAATGCCGTTCCCCGCTGGGCTCTCGACACTTGAGCGCCAGTACCCCAACGCGGTCCGCTGGGCCTGGGCGCTGAACGCCGCCGCTAGCGTGATGGGTTCGGCTGGTGCCATCCTGTGCGCCATCTACGCCGGCCTGCGCGTGACGGTATTGATCGGCGGCGCGCTGTACGTGGCAGCCCTGCTGGTATCCCGCCGCTCACGGCCCGAGCCCGAACAAACCCTCGCAGGCGTCGAACACCCCGCTGCCGTCAGCGTCTGACGATGAGTGGGGCGGCCAGTCTTGCTGGCTGCCTGCGCTGACGCTCGCGCTGCCCCTCGCTGCTACCCTGAAGATTGATGCCGCGAGTTCGTTTCGCGCCCTCGCCGACCGGCTATCTGCACATCGGCAGCGCGCGCACCTTCATCCTTAACTGGCTTTTTGCCCGCCACAACGGCGGTACGCTGGTACTTCGGATCGACGACACTGACGTCGAGCGCAACACCGACGCCTCCCTCGAATCCATTTTCGAAGGGCTGCGCTGGCTCGATCTGGGCTGGGACGAAGAGTATCGCCAAAGCGACCGCCTCGCCTTGCACCGCGAAGCCGCCGAAGCGATTCTCAAAAACGGCCTTGCCTACCGCGATTTCACGCCCGCCGCCGCCGACATGGACGAAAAGCAATACACGGGCGGCGAAGCGTGGCTGTTCAATCCCGAGATGCGCAACCTGAGCGAGGCGGAAAGCAACCGCCGCGCCGGCGCCGGGGAGCCGTTCGTGGTGCGTTTCAAAGTCCCGCGCGAGCAGGAACGCGACATAACGTTCGACGACGCCGTTTACGGCCCGCAGGTGAAATCGACGGCCGACATCGAAGACTTCGCGCTCCTGCGCAGCAGCGGCATGCCGACATATCACATGGCGTCCTGCGCCGACGATGCCGCGCTCAAGATCACGCACATCATTCGCGGCCAGGACCACCTGACCAACACTTTCAAACACGTGCTGCTGTTCGAAGCGCTGGACGCAGAAGCACCCACTTTCGCGCATCTGCCGCTGCTGATCGCGCCCGACGGATCGAAGCTATCCAAGCGCAAGCACGGCCCTGTCGTGAGCGTGACAAGTTACCGCGATGCCGGTTTCCTACCGCATGCGTTCGTGAATTTCGTATGTCTGCTCGGCTGGTCGCCGAAGGACGATCGCGAGCAGATGGGACGCCAGGAACTGGTTGACGCCTTCACGCTCGAAGGCGTCAACCGCAGCAACGCAACTGTGAATTTCAGCGAGAGCGATCCGTTCGATCCCAAGGCGGTGTGGTTGAACGCGGAGCGCATCCGCACCGAAAGCGTGGATGTGCTCGCGGCGCAGCTTCTGCCATTTGTGCAGCGAGCCGGATATGCGACAGATGAGGAGAAAATGCGGCAGATCACGCCGCTGATCCAGGAACGCATCAAGCTCCTGGGCGACGTTACTTCGGCCGCAAGCTTCTTCTTTGAAGACGAGCTGCCGCCGTATGACGCCGCGGAGCTGATCCCGCAAAAGGGTGACGCCGCCATGGCCGTTGCCGTACTGGAGAAGGCGCGCGACGTGCTCGCCACTGCCGATTTTTCGCACGCGGTGCTCGAAGCCGTGCTGCGCGCCGCTGCGGAGCAGTTGAACGTGAAAACCGGGCAGATGTTTCTGCCGGTGCGCGTAGCCGTGTGCGGCCGCAAAAACGCGCCGCCGCTGTTTCAAACGCTGGAAGTGCTGGGCCGGACCAAGTGCCTGGAGCGCATCGACCGCGCTCTCGCGATGCTTCCCGAACCGCGCCCCGTATCCCAGTAGCGAGGAAATGACATCATGACGACGACCACGCCGGGTGAATCTGCGCCGGACGCCGGGACCGTTGCCCCGTCCAACTTCATCCGCGACATCATCATCGAAGATCAGAAGACGGACCGCTACGGCGGCCGCGTGCACACGCGCTTTCCCCCGGAACCCAACGGCTATCTCCACATCGGCCACGCCAAGTCGATTCACTTGAATTTCGGCCTCGCCGCCGAGTTTGGCGGTAAGTGCAACCTGCGCTTCGACGACACCAATCCTTCGAAAGAAGAAACCGAGTATGTCGAGTCCATCATCGAAGACGTGCGCTGGCTCGGCGGCGACTGGGACAGCCGTATGTTCTACGCCTCCGACTATTTCGACCAGCTCTACGATTGGGCGGTGCAGCTTATTAAGAAAGGCAAAGCGTTCGTCTGCGACCTCTCCGCCGAAGAAGTGCGCCGGACGCGTGGCACGCTGACCGAACCCGGCGAAAACAGCCCGTATCGCGATCGCCCGGTGGACGAAAACCTCGACCTGTTCGCCCGCATGCGCGGCGGCGAGTTCCCGGACGGCTCGCATACGCTGCGCGCGAAAATCGACATGGCCGCGGCGAATCTGAACCTGCGCGATCCGGTGATGTACCGCATCGTGCACGCCGAGCATCACAGAACCGGCAGCAAGTGGTGCATCTATCCCATGTACGACTTCGCGCACGGCCAGTCCGACTCCATCGAGCACGTCACGCACTCCATGTGCACTCTCGAGTTCGCCGATCACCAGCCGCTCTATCGCTGGTTCATCGAGCAGTTGGGCATCTTTCCTTCGCAGCAGATCGAATTCGACCGCCTCAATCTCACTTACACG
>JAICMB010000582.1 GCA_025929455.1 Bryobacteraceae bacterium
AGACCGCATGATGATAATGCCCTTCGCGACTGCGGAGACGGAGGAGATGCCGCGCGCCACGATAGCCCTGCCGCAAGGTGCCTCAATGGCGCCGGCGCGTATGCCGGCGATGCCGCGGTCAACACCAGCAATGCCGCGCTCAACACCTCCGGCCCAGTAAGGTCTAAAGCCGCGGCCTAGGGTGGCCGATGTTCTATTCGTGGCCGCCTTCGCACCGAAACCCCCTCAAAACATCGCCGCGCTGGGCATCCCGCAAAGCCTTCTGCTGGATATCATGCTGCGGCGCATGCTGCTCGAGGGCACCAGTACGCTGGGGCGGCTCTCGCGTTTGTTAAAGGCGCCCGTCCCGGTGCTTTCAGAACTGTTCCAGCAAATGCGCCAGCAGCAGCTGGTCGAGGTGAAAGGCATGGTCGGTAACGACTATACATTCACCCTGTCGGGCAATGGGAAAACGCTCGCGGCGGAGCGGTTTCAGATTACGCAATACGCCGGCGCGGTACCGGTAGCGCTCGCGGAGTACTCAGCCGCGGCGCGCGCGCAGACGGCACGTCCCGAAGTGACGCGCGAGCGGCTGCGCGAGGCCTACTCGGACCTGGTGCTGCGAGATGAGTTTCTAGACCAACTCGGCCCGGCGCTGATTTCGCAGAAGTCGATTTTCCTTTACGGTCCGACGGGCAACGGAAAAACCAGCCTTGCGGAACGGATGTTGCGTGTGTACAGCGATGACGTTTTGATTCCGTACGCCGTGGAGGTGGACGGGCAGATCATCAGTCTGTACGATCCGGTGGTGCATCAGCCCGCCGGGGAATCGGGCGACGTGGATGCGCGCTGGATTCGATGTAAACGCCCGTGTGTAGTGGCTGGCGGTGAACTAGTCCCCAGCATGTTGGAGGTGCGCCTGGACGAGGCGTCCGGTATCTATGCTGCGCCGCTGCAGATGAAAGCAAATAATGGCCTTTTCATCATCGACGACTTCGGCCGGCAGCTTATCTCGCCGCGCGACCTGTTAAACCGGTGGATTGTGCCGCTCGACCGGCGCGTAGATTATCTGACGCTGCGATACGGTGTGAAATTCCAGATTCCCTTTGAAGTCATGGTCGTGTTCTCGACGAATCTGGACCCCTCGGACCTTGCTGATGAGGCGTTCCTGCGGCGTATACAGAACAAAGTGTATGTGGATGCTATCGACCCGGAAACGTTTGAGGAAGTGTTCAGGAGGGTTACGGCGGGAAGAAATATGCAGGCGGCCGCGGATGCCGCGGCCCACCTGCGGAAGCTCTGCCAATCTTACGGGGCATCGGAACTACGTGCCTGCTACCCGGGCGATATCTGCGATATCGTCACCGCTATAGGCAGGTACGAGAACCGTCCGCCTCTTATCACGGAGACGGAACTAACCCGCGCGGCGGAGCTTTACTTTGCTAAAGCCAGCCGTTATATAGCGCGCGGCGACACAAGCCGGTTGTTTCCGAATTTGCCGCCCAGCCAGCCCGCGAAGCAGGCCAGCACCACGCCGCCGAACAATATGATCGCGTAGACCCAGAGCTGGTCATAGGTGAACGTCGCCACATAAGGAGCGTTCGTCACTGCCGCAGTCCGGACCGGCGCAGTCGCCACCGGGGCCGCCTGCGCGATCTGCACGACGCGCATCGCGCCGTTCGTCACCGCCCACCCCAGGTTCAGCGTAAAGATGAAGGTTGTCAGCGTCGCAAGACCCCAGGTCACTAAACCATGGAGAGAGCCGCTAGAACCCTCGGGTGACAGCCGCGCCGCCACCCAACCGCCCGCAAAGAGGGCGCAGAAGGACGTTACCAGGTACCAGGCGGTCGTCCAATTAAAGATGGCGCCGTAGCCGGTCATCGTAAACCCGATAAACAGTCCAAAGAAAAGGAACATGATTTCAGTCGCAAGCGCGACCATTACGCCGCCGAAAACGGCCGGCCAGGAGATTCGTTTGACAAACTCCAGAGTCGGCCGACCCGGCGCCACGGGGACATCGTTGACGGGCACATCGCGGACCGGAATATCCCGGACAGGACTGTCGCGATATGTTGTCGTCTCGTACGTACGAATGTCTTCGGCCATTTGGAAATACCTCCACTTATATGACGAGTAGTTGTGAGTTAGCATTTCCCGGCTTACATATTTACTTCATCGTTACTGAAGCGGGTAACGTTTGTGAGTACGATTGGGTATTTACGTGGAATGGGAATTGCTCTTCAATGCCGTGGAGGCGACGATCTATGTGGCGGTCCGCGGGAGTAACTGTGATGTTGTTGGGCGGAGCCGGATTGGCAGCCGCACAGCCGGGGGCTACTGCATGGAATGTGCTACGGCATGGCGCGTTCCAGAGCCAGAACCCTGAGCACCGCAAAGAGGCCGTTGCGGCGATCGCGTCAATAGGTCCAGAAAAGGACGTAATAACTACTCTGGCGTACGTGTTGAAACGTGATACAGATTCCGTCGTACGGCAGACCGCGGCGGCAGGACTGGGACAGCTCAAAACGGCGGACGCGGTCCCGGCCTTGCGCGAGGCGCTGGACGATCCATCGGGCGAAGTAGCTTTTACCGCCGCGAAGGCGCTGTGGGATATTGGGGATCCAGCAGGTAAAACGGTTTTCAACGAGATACTCACAGGCGAGCGGAAGAACAGCGACAACTTCGTCGGGGGCGCCATGCGCGATGCCAAACGCACTATGCACGATCCGAAGAAGCTCGCCTACATGGGAGTGAAAGAAGCATCGGGCGCGCTGCTCGGACCGTTCTCGATGGGCATAACGGTGGCGCATGACGCGATGAAAGACACCGGCGCGCCCGGGCGTGCGCTCGCGGCCGAATACATGTCCAAGAATTGCGACGCGCGCTCGGTGCAGCTACTCGGGTGGTCGCTCGATAACGATTCGAGCTGGCTGGTGAAGGCCGCCTCGGCCCGCGCCTTGGCGAAGTGCGGCGACAAAGCGGCCGTCCCGCAGCTTGAAAAATACCTCA
>JAICMB010000699.1 GCA_025929455.1 Bryobacteraceae bacterium
AGTGCTGCCGATTACCGGCCGGCTGCGGTTCTGGTCGGAAGGGTTCCAGGATTTCATGAACATCGTCTGCGTGTTCCTGCTGCTGACGCTGGGCGGCGTGGCGTCCATCTGGGTGCATTGCGGCATGCCCAACACTACGCGCGCTCTGCAAGGCCAGCGGCGGCTGCGCGCTCTCAATGCGCAGATCGATGGCTTGGGCACCGATCTGCCGTCGCACTGGCGCGTGCTGCTGGCGTCGCAGCCCAAGAGCCTCAGTGCGGAACTCGCGTCCATGTGGTGGGTATTTCCAGGTTTCGCGGAGGTGCTGAGCCGTGTTGAGAAACGGCTCACGATGGCGGAAGCATGGGGCGCGGTGGCGTACGATGTGTCGATCGTTCAGCGCCAGACGCACCAGCAACTGCAGGATGGCATTCCGCCGACTGTTCTGAACTGGATCGAAACGGCATGCGAGCAGGCACTGATGCCGATTGAGACCGGGCTCACCAACGATGAAGAAGTGCAAAGCATGCGAGGAGCGGTCCGCAGCGCGCACGAATATCTGCAACTGGTAGTCGATGCCAAACAGAATCCCGACCTGGAACAAGAAATCGCACAACGCGAAACGCGACTCAAACAGTACCTGCAACCGGGCAAGCGCATCTGGCCGCCGGAGTTTTCTAATCTCGTCGCGCAAGTGGCGGCGGCGATCGGAACGCCGATGCCGCCCGATCTGTATATCGAGCGCGACACGCTGACCACGAAAGTGGATCTGCTCAACGGGTTTATCGACCTCTATGAGCGCGCCATGTCGGGCGCACCGGCCGTGGCCGCCATGGCCGCGGGCGCGGGTTCCGGCAGTTCGATCCATGCGCCGGAAAACGCGCTTACGCGGCTGATCGCGAACCGGGACCGTTTGTTTTCCTATTTGCGGCCCGATGCCGCCGAATCGCTTCGCCTCGCGCGTCTATTTCTGGCCGAGATGCGCCAGGATATCTACGAACCGGCGTTGCTTGCCGAGGTCCAGAAGCCGTCGCCCGCGCTGAAGGTTTATACCGAGCCCGCAGTAGTCATGCCTGACGCGCCGGTGCACTTCGCGCTGCGATTCGATCGCAACTTGCTCAACGAAGCGGCGGCGTGCCAGGAGTGGACGTGCACCTGGCGCTTCAACGACGGAACGGCTACGGAAACGGGTTGGGAAGTGCACCACAGTTTCGCTGCGCCAGGCGTCTACAGCATCGCTATCGAAATCGCAGACCTGCGCGGCAACCCGGTTACGCAGAAAAGCATCACCTCTGCCCTGAGCGTTGGACCGGATGCCGCGGCGCCACGCTCCAGCACTGTCGTGCGCTGGCGGCAGCGCATGAGCGACGTGCTGCACTGGTGGAAACCGCATGCCGAGACTATGCTGGAGGCGAGCCGTCTGGCCCTGGTGCTGGCGGTCGCGGTGTTCGGCCTGGTTGCCACGGCTCGCCAACAGGCCGCCACGCTCACGCTGCCCGAAGCCGTGGGTGCGGTGATCGCTCTGGGATTCGGTGCGGATACCTTGAAGAACCTGATTACGGACCGGCGCGTCCCGGCCGACGCCTCGAGCCGCTAGATAGCGTCACGGCGCACATACTCAAACCTAATTCTTCGCAGCAAGCGCAGATTCCGCCGTGGGGCAGGCTGTCAGCCTGCGGCGGGCTGCCAAACCCGCCTCGTCCGCCGCCGCACGACGCCCCGGGCTCACTGTAGAAACCGAGTTCCTTGTAGCCCACACCCGCTCGTCACCGCCAAAAAACTGCGCTGAGGTCGCGTTGCGGACAGCAGGCGTGAACTTCTGATCAGGCCGCTACGAGCTTATCCGGCGGAAGTATTTCTGCGCCTGCGCGACATCGCGCAGGATCTGCGCTTTGAGCGCCTCCGCGCTTTGGAATTTCCGCTCGTCGCGCACGCGCGTCAAAAACTCAAGGCGAATCTGACGCGGTGCATCGCCGGTGAGCGGATCGAGCAAAAACGTCTCAATACTCAATTCGCCGCCCCCGAACGTGGGACGGTTGCCGATATTCGTGATCGATTTCCAACGCCGGCCGGCATCACGCTCGTCGGTTGTGCGCGTAACGTAAACACCGCGCGCCGGCAGCACCTCCGCCTTCGTTTGCAGGTTCAATGTCGGCACCGTTTGTTTCGATCCGACACCGTGCCCGGGCACGATGTCGCCCTCGATCGAATATGGACGGCCGAGCATTCTGCAGGCGCGCGAAACCTTGCCGTCCGCGATCAAAGTGCGAACCGCGCTGCTCGAAACGATACCGCTGCGCCACGCGACCGGCTGCACCACTTCCGTCGAGAACCCGTATTTCTCGCCAAACTGCCGGAGCGCGTTGA
>JAICMB010000493.1 GCA_025929455.1 Bryobacteraceae bacterium
AAAAAGCACTTTGTTCCACGTCTTGCCGCCGTCGGTGGTCTTGAAGAGCCCGCGTTCCGCATTCGGGCCCCACAGATGCCCCACCGCCGCCACATACGCCACGTCCGCATTCCTGGGATCGATTACGATTCTGCCAATCGCCTGCGTGTCGTCCAGGCCCACATGCGTCCACGTGTTTCCTGCGTCGCTCGACTTATAAACGCCATCGCCCCACGAAGCGCTCTGCCGGTTGTTTGCCTCGCCCGTGCCCACATAAATCACCGACGGATTCGACGGAGCCACGGCCAGCGCGCCGATCGACGGATTCGGCTCGTTGTCCCACACCGATTTCCACGTCATTCCTCCGTCCACCGATTTCCATACGCCGCCCGCCGCCGCTCCCATGTAAATGGTTTCCGGATTGCTCTCCACCACGGCGAAATCGTCGATGCGCCCGCCCATGATGGCCGGTCCGATCGCGCGCATCTTCAGATTGGTCGTCGCCGAATCAATCGTCGGCGGCCCGGTTTGCTCTGCTGCCCCCCCAGCGCGCTCCTGCGCCGCGGCATTGCTCGCAAGCATCGCGCACCCGAACAACAGCAACATCGCGACCGCCAACACATTCCGCAATCGAATCGACCGCACATGGAATTGCTTCATCGAACTCACCTCGCAATAATATTTTCCGCGCAATCGCGACAAACTCACTGGCCTTAGTCCGTGGCGCCCGTGGCAAAACGATAAGCTGGAGACGAAAATCGCCGCTCCGTCCGAATTGCAACTCGAAGCCCGCCGAGCAAACACCCCGTATGCTCCTACAGACGCACCCCAAGCTCGGCGCGTTTCGTCGCGCTGCGGCGGCTGCCGTTCTTCCAAGTGGAATTTGTCGATGGGGGCGCGGTGCGCGCTGCTACGCCACTCGGGCGTGGACTTCCAGATATTCCGCTTTGATCAACGTATGCCGCGCGTCGCCTTCGTTGTGAGCCGCCCAGTGGTTAGTCAACTCGTCGGCCAGCGCCTTCTGACCCGCGGCATCCAGGCGCGCGAATGTCATTTGGGTGGGGCCGAAATACTTTCTAAAGAACTCGACCGCCTCCACAGGACCAAACGGAAAATCGAAGATCAGTTCACGTTTCGTCGTCTCTACGCGCGCCCTTGCGCCGAATCGCTCGGCCACCACGGATGGGTCTCCCCACAGTAAAGGGGATGGCAAGCCCGGTGGCGGCGGCACGTGCCGCCCAGTGATCATAAATGTCTGCCCCACGAAACCTCGCGCGGTCCAATTCGCCATGGCGATCAGCCCACCCGGACGGCAGACTCGCATCAGTTCCGACGCAACGACCTCGGGCCGGGGGGCAAACATCGCTCCGAACATCGACGTAACCATGTCAAAATGCCCCGCCTCTTGCGGAAGCTTTTCCGCGTCTCCTTCGATAAATTCAATCTTCAGTCCTTCGGACTCGGCTCGCTTCCGCGCCTGTTGCAGCAGATTCGGAGCGATGTCCAGGCCCGTCACATTTGCGCCTGTCCGCGCAGCGGGAATGGATACATTTCCAGTGCCGCATGCCACGTCCAATACTTTCATGCCGGGCTTCAGGCCAAGCCGGCTCACGAATTTTTCGGCCTCGCGCTCGTTCAACCGCGCAATTTCCCCGAAGTCGCCCGCCATCCAGCTTGCGCGCATCCGCTGTTTCAACTCTGCTAATCCGTCTGCCGAACTGGCCATATTTGCCTCCCGGTCATTTCAAACTGCGAAATCATATGTGCATCAGCGCCCAAAGTAAACGACGCCGAATTGAAGTCAACGGCTTCGCAATTCGAAAAGTGTGCGCGGCAAAAGCGGAGGCAGCAGCTATCAGGTTTAGTTGCAGCCGGGTAAGCGGAAGGATCCGATTTTTGTGCTGTACCCCGTTTCGCCGGCTTTGAGGTAATCGCCGACGTACCAGAAAGTGCAACCGTCGCTGGGGTCAATCGCGGTCGTCGTGTAGTCTTCCCATCGGAGCGTGTTCGTTTGCGCGGCCTCGCCGTTCACCAGCACCGTCTCCTGAAGCGTCAACGCGCCCTTCGCATCGCCATCGAGCCGTGCTGCAAATCGCTGCCCCGCAAAGTTCGCGCCTCCGCCAAACGAATAGCCCACGCCGATATCGCCCTTCTTGTCCATCGCGATGCTCGGCATCCACCGGTAAAAACCGTCCGGCGCGTAGGTGCCTTGCTGATAGAGAACCGGGGCACGCTTTTCGTCGAGCCGGAATTCGTACCAGCGCACGCCCCCGCCGCCGGCTTTCGTCGCGACGGAGTGCGCGGCGACAATTGACTCGTGCCCGCCTACTCTTCGGTACACCAGCCGCTGCATGATTTTGTCGCCCTGCGCATCCAGCCGCTGATCCGTGCCCGGCTGCGGCACGCAGTTCGACAACTGGCCGTTGCACAGATAGTGATACGGAGCCACATTGATCTTCACCGGGCCGCTGGCCTTTGTATTCGCGGGGTTCTTCCAATCGACATGAACCTTCCAGAAGTAGATCCCATCGTCATCGAAGACACCCTTGAGCTGCGTGCCGCCGGCCGCCATCATGATGTTCGGCGCGCCGGGTGGCGGCAGCCCCGTTCCATCGATGTCTGCGTTGTTCAGAAAATTCACGCCGTCGATCACGATGCATTGTTCCGTGGCGGGCTGGCCCTTGAGCATTCTGTTGCGGTCCGCGATGCAAACATGTTTCTGAATCACCGTGTCGCCGGTGCTCGTGGGAACGTAGTAACCGTCGGGCCAGATTGCCGGGCGCGGATAGTCAGGAAACAGACCCCTCTCGAACGCGTAGCGATAATACGTGCCCAGCGGATCGCTGCTGGTGCTTACCGCGTAGCACATTGCGTACGTTCCCTGTGCTTCCGGAGGATTCTTAGGTGGCGCCACGGGCGGTCCCGGCTCGGATGGCTGGCCGGGACGCGCGGCCTCTCCGTGCAGAGCTCCTTTGCCCGGCGTCTGCGGTCCGCCGTGGCTCTCAAACTCGCCCGGCGCAATCCGGCTGAAGATTGGCATCACGATCAGCCAGCGTCCCGCCAACTGATCGTAGCGAACCACCGCGTCGCCATTGTCGCGCGCTTCGCAAACGCCCCCGAAGCCCGAGAAAATTGTATTCGTCGGCACGGGTCCGTACAGCACCGTTCCGCTCTTGTCGTAACGCGCGCCCTTCTTCGTAAAGACCGCCAGTCGCGAGTTCACGATCTGCACAATATTGTCTGGGCCGGCCGCGAGACTATTGTCCGATGGGTTGCGATAGAAAGCACGAGCAGCCGGCGTCGCTTGCGGTCCTTCAAATCCAACGCCGAGTCCGTCGAAACTTTCAACCAGCGGCGCGCCTGGCCGTTGTCCCTGTGATGTTTGTTCGACGGCTGCGCCGGCTGGCGTAATCGTCGGCGGGGGCGGAGGTTCACCGCGCCTTTGCGCCGCGTCTTGATCGTCCGGAGACATG
>JAICMB010000275.1 GCA_025929455.1 Bryobacteraceae bacterium
AAGCACGCGCGCCAGCTGCGCCAGCAGCGCCGCGGATGAAGATGGCTTGCGCAGAACGGCCGATGCCCGTGCGCGCACCGTTTCGTCCGGCTCTCTACCGCTCATGATGATCACCTTTACATCACCGGGCAGCGCATCGAGCACCGCGGCCGATTCCGGAATCAAATCCAGCACCGCCGCGCCGCAGCCTGCCGCTTGCGCGATCGCGGCCGGAGCCGACGACGCCGCGGCCACCGCATATCCCGCGCGCTCGAGAATCATCTGCCGCATGACAAGCTGGTCCGCATCATCCTCCACCAGCAGCACCCGCGTCTTCATCCGAAAAGCACCTGCGCAATCACAAGCTGCGGCATCTGATTGTTCCAGACATCCGGAATATCGTCGAACGCCAGGCGGAATCGCTGCGATGCGCCCGGCTTCAACGGCGTCTTCACAATCGCGGCCCGCTCGCGGAGTACAAGTTGGCCATTGCGGTCGTAAAACAGACAGTTCACCTCCGCGTGGTCCACAGTGCGCGTGCCGGCGTTCGTAATGCTGCCTTCAATTTCCGTCAGGGTTTGCCGCGCGTAGCTGTCCGTCGCGCGCATGCCGACGCCGCTCAGTTTCAGGTCGCGAACGTAGGCTTTCGCTTCGGGCGTGAGCGGCTGCTCCGCGCTTGTGTCCCCCGCACAGGACGCCAGCGCGATCGTCAAAATAGCCGCCACCGCGGCGGCGCAAGTTTTCCACATTTCTCGGAACCAGAATAAGACATCCGCGCGCGAACAGGCGTTCCGGCGTGTGCCGCATGGCGTCATCGTATCCTACAAGTAGCCTCTTGACGAATCGCCTCGTTGTCGAGAACCTGAAACACCGTCCCGTTCGCACACTGCTGAGCATCGTTGCTATCGCGGTGCAAGTGACGATGGTGCTCACCCTCGTCGGGTTGAGCCGCGGCGTGCTCGAAGACCAGCAGCGCCGTTCGCGCGGTATCGGCGCGGACATTATCGTGCGCCCTCCGGCCGGTTCCGCCATCGCGCTCACAACCAATTTCGACAAAGGCTCGCATTTCGTCGCGTTCGTTGCGAAGCAGCCGCACGTCGCCGCGGTCACGGGCGTGCTGCTGCAATCGACGGGACTTCTCACCAGCGTTACGGGTATCGATCTGCCCAGCTTCAAACACCTGACCGGCGGTTTTCACTATCTGGCCGGCGGTCCGTTTCAAAACCCGCGCGATGTGATCATCGACGAGTACTACGCGAGCCAGCACGGCCTCCACGTCGGCGACACCATGTCGATCCTCAACGTCAACTGGCACGTGTGCGCCATCATCCAGCCCGGCATGCTGGCGCGCATTTTTGTTCGCCTCGATGAATTGCAGCGCCTGACCGCGAACACCGACAAGCTGACGATTATTTATGTGAAGCTGGATAACCCGGCGAATATCAACGTCGTCCTCGCGGATCTTCGCAAGAAGATGAAACAATACCAGATCATCCCGATGGAGGAGTTCCTCTCGCAATTCTCGGTCAACAGCGTCCCCATGCTGCGCGAATTTATCGCGGTCGTGATCGGGCTCGGTGTGCTCGTCGGTTTTTTGGTGGTGTTCCTGTCAATGTACACAGCGGTGCTGGAGCGCACGCGCGAGATCGGCATCCTGAAAGCGCTGGGCGCCTCGCCGGCCTACGTCGTGCGCATCCTGCTGACCGAAACATTGGTCCTCGCCATTGTCGGATCCGCGCTCGGCATCGTGTTTACATACGGCACGCGCTGGGTGATTAATACCTTTGTCCCGGGTTCACTGCTGGAGGCCATCGTTCCGGATTGGTGGCCCATCGCGGCCGGCATCGCTATAGGCGGCGCTATGCTCGGTGCATTCTATCCGGGGTGGAAGGCGGCGCGCCAGAATGCGATCGAGGCACTCGCGTATGAGTGATGGACCGATCATTTCCATCCGCGGCCTGACCAAGATCTACCGTGTCGGTGAAGTAGAGGTGCCCGCGTTGCGCGGCGTCGACCTGGACGTCGGCCGCGGTGAGTTCCTGTCGATCATCGGTCCGTCCGGCTCGGGCAAGAGCACGCTATTCCACATCATCGGCGGCCTTGCGCCGCCCACTGCGGGCAGCGTGGAGATCGACGGGCAAGACCTGCTCGGCATGACCGAGACGCAGCGCACCGAACTGCGCAAACGCAGCGTGGGCTTCGTGTTCCAGAAATATAATCTGCTGCCGACGCTTTCGGCGGCGGACAACATCGAGATCGCGCGGCATATCGCCGGGCGCAACGGCGGCGAACCCGATCCGCGGTTCCAGGAAGTGCTGCACCTGCTCGGCATCGAACGGCGGCTCCATCATAAACCGCGCGCGCTTTCGGGCGGCGAGCAGCAGCGTGTTGCCATCGCGCGTGCCATCGTAAATCAACCCGCCATCCTGCTCGCCGACGAACCGACGGGCAACCTCGACACCGCCAACTCCGACGCGGTGTTGAAGCTCTTGCGCGACCTGAACGAGCGCTACGGCCAAACCATCCTCATGATCACGCACAATCCGGAAGCAGCCGCTTACGGCCACCGCATCGTGAGCATGCGCGACGGCCTGATCGTACAGGAGTAGCCAAAGGCCAGTGGGGCGGCCGGTCGGTTTTCGCCGGCTGCCCTCGAGCCCGCAGCCTATTCAGCAACCGGCGCCGTCTGAGCGAATATCGTCCGGTAATCGCGCGCGAAATCGCGGAACGAGAAGGGCTCGCGTTTCGCCACGTAATTCACGATTCCGGTGACCTCCGCGGCGCCGTTGTTGCGCCAGATATCGTACAGCTCGAGGACGCCATCGGCGAGCCAGTCCGGCATGCCCATCTGCAGCATGCCCGCCCGCGCGGTTTCGGGTGGCACGTCGACGTATTGCACCGGACGTCCGAGCGCTTCCGTCAAGGCCAGCGCGGCGTCTCCATACCCGATGGCCTGCGGCCCCGTCACGTCGTAGGTCTTCCAGTCGTGCCCGAACTCCTCGATCGTTTGGACCGCCACGGCCGCCACATCGCGCACGTCCACCAGCCCTATCCGCCCCGCGCCCATCGGCGCGAAGAAGGCGCCCTGGCTGTTGATGCTGTCGCGAAAACCGAGGAACATCTGCATGAACTGGTGTGGGCGCAGGAACGTGTACGGAACGCCCGCCGACATGATTCTGCGTTCGCTCTCGGCGTGCCAGCGCAGAAAGCGCGCGGGCGAATCGACTGCCGCCCCGAGCGCGGACAACTTCACGACATGCTTGACGCTGGAGCGGGACAGCGCGCCGACGAAGTTCTCCTCCATCTCGATCATGCGCTCGTGCGGAGGCACCAGCAAGAATGCCTTTTCGATGCCGGCCAGTGCGTCATCGAGCGTGTTTGGCTGCAGGAAATCCCCGCGCACCACTTCCACCCCGGGCAGCAGCAGTCCGCCGGTCTTCGCCGGATCGCGAACCATAATGCGGATGGGCGTGCCCGGCCGGGCAAGCTGCTTCACGATCTCGCGTCCGACGTTCCCCGTTGCGCCTGTAATAAGGACCATGCCAATGAAAATGTAACGCAGCGCGACCTTGCCAGCGTGTCGCGCCGCCTTCGACTGTGAATTGTGACCGCCAGGGAGGCGGATCGGATTTCACGGCTCATTGCCGTGTGCGAGTCCTGCGGTCCGTATTGCCTGATTGGCGGCTTGGCGGTGAACTGCTATGTGGAACCGGTTTACACTCTTGACGCCAATATCGTGCTGATCGGCTCGCCGCTGCGGGAATGTTCGGCGCGCGCTCTTGCGCTCGGTGGCCGGCTCCATATTGAGTTCCCGGACGATCAGCGTTATCAGAGCTTCGTCACGCGCGCCGTCGAAGCAGAGGTGCTCGGCATTCAGGTCAAAGTGGCCGCCTTACAGGACGTGGTCCGCGGCAAGCTCTGGGCGTATCAAGATCCGCAGCGGCGGCTGAGCAAACGCAAGAAAGATGAGTTGGATCTGATTCGGCTCGCCGAGGCATATCCCGAGCTGATCGCGCTGTACCCCAACGAGTTGCGCGAAATCCTCGAGCATTAGCACGTACCGCTCATATTTCCGTGGTAGGGGCCGATATAGATAGGGAGCGACCGCTGTGCCGCTTAGAAGGACGGAAACGATGAATATTTCCGCCGTTGGTCCGCAGCCATATCCAACCGACAGCCCGCGAAATTCAGCACCGGCAAGCGTGCCGGCGGTGCCCGCTGTAGCGGCCGCATCGCAAGCCGCCGCCGGGCATACATCCCCCCAAAACCTGCCCGCGCCTCCCGTGCCGGGCGCCGAGAACGAGCTGACCTTCGTAATGGATCCCCGTTCGCATCGCGCCATCATGCAGGTGATCGACCGCAAGACGCATGAGATCGTGATGCAATTGCCGCCCGAGTATGTGGTGCGAATGGCTGAGGAAATCGACAGGAATTCGGGAACACCGGGCCGATAAGAATTTTGTGCCGCCATGCGGCAACCGTTACAGCACATGCGACACAACGCTTACGACGCTTACGTCAACAACGAGATCCTGACCGCCGAACCGCTGGAGCTGGTAATTATGCTCTACCGCGGCGCTCTGGAATCGATCGGCCGCGCACGCGCCTGCGTGCGGGGCCGCGACATCGCCGGACGTGCCGCCGCGATCAATAAAACGCTCGCCATCGTGGGCGAGCTGAGCTCCTCGCTCGATCATCAGCGCGGCGGCGAGATCAGCCGCAATCTCGCGGGCATCTACGGCTACGTGCAGCGCAAGCTCATCGACGCCAACGTGCAGCAGAGCGAAGCGCCGCTGGCGGAATGTGAGCAACTACTCTCGACCATGCTCGACGCGTGGCAGGGCTGCTGCGAGCAGGTGCGCAAAGAGACCGCCGCGCTTACTAGCGCGCCGGCGTACGCCGAAGCGGAGCGCGTCGCGCTCGCATACTGATCCGCGTCAGGATTGCGGTGACGGCGTGCCCGCGAGCAGGCTCGCGTTCTGGCCGACAGCGTCCTCGTAAACAGCCGCAAAAAAATTCCTGGCGGACGGCGCGCAGCCGATGTGGATGGTGTCGTCGGATTCATCCTTGAAGCCGAGATAGCCGCCCCACCCAAGATCGTCCAACACGAAGCGCAGACACTCGCGCTCGGTATGCGGCAGCTTGTCGACCTTAACGTCGAACACCTGGCCCGTCGCGTGTGCCGGAAGATCGGGACCGCGTTCCGTCGTCGTCCGCTCGGCGAAGGTCTGGTCCGCTTCGGTGCGCACGAGATCTTGCACTTCGACGGGCTGAAATGTTTCGCCCTTCGGATCGATGGCATCGAAAAGCCGGCGGGTCTCGTAGGTGATGTAAACCAGTGTCCCGACAGCT
>JAICMB010000626.1 GCA_025929455.1 Bryobacteraceae bacterium
GGAAGCTTTCAACTGTGCGGAATTGCAGGACTCCGGATCAACACGTCTCCGTCGCTGCCGCTCGGACTCTACGCGACCACCTCCCAGCCGGACGCCACACTCGTCGAATTTTGTCCGGCGGAGCCGTTCGCGAGCCTCGCGATTTCGCGCGGCTACCGGGACGCCGGCTCGTGCCGGGATGGGGCCGCGCCACTCATGAAACCCATCATCGCCCGGGCCGGCGATGTCGTCGAAACGTCCAGGCAGGGAATCTCAGTGAATGGACGCAGCGTTCCGAACACTGCTCCTCGAACGATGGACAGCCAGGGTCGGCCGCTCACTCCATGGCCGCTCGGTCGCTACGTGGTCCCGCCCAACGCGGTTTGGGTTGCGTCCTCGTACCATCGACGGAGCTTCGATAGCCGCTATTTCGGGCCGATTCAGACGAGTTCCATTCGCGATCGCGTTCGCCCGCTGCTGACGACACGGTGATCTCTTCCGCTCGTCTTCGCTCTGCCACCGCGGCTGCGATCGGCTTCGCGGTATCGACAGCTCACCCGCTGGGAATAGCGAGCTCGATCCTGATGCCCGCGCTCGCACTCTCACAACCGACACGGCGGACGAGCTGTACAGCGGCTCTGTCCTACTACGGCGCCACTCTCTGGCCGATAATCCCGGGGGCAAAGAACTTCTTAGGGCCGGACGTGTCACTCCTCCCGGCGCTGGCGCTATGGGCTGCAGCAATCGTGGCACTGGCATCCGTGTGGCCCATCATGTGGTCGGCCGACACTCGCCAGGCGATCTGGAGGGCTCCGGTCGGTTTGCTTCTGACCGTTATCCCACCTCTCGGCATCATCGGGTTCGCATCCCCCTTGACCGCAGCCGGATTTCTTTTTCCCGGCTGCGCCTGGTGCGGTTTGTTTGCCTGCGGCGTAATCAGCGGATCCCTTCGAGTGTGGCCACGCCGAACTGGTGCTGTTCTCATCGCTGCCGGCGTCATCGCCAACGCACTTCACCCCGGAGATCCGGAGCCCCTTCCGGGCTGGCAGGGCGTCGATACGAATTTCGGGTCCATCGCACACGGGCCCGTCAACCCAATCAGCGAGTATCAGGCCGCGCAGTGGATTCAGCAATTCTCGTTAACCGCGAATGCCAGAGTCGTCGTGTTCCCCGAAACCGTGGTACCGACCTGGACCGCTGCAACCGAAGCATTCTGGCAACAAACGCTCGATCGCTTGCGCGCGAGCGGGAAAACAATCCTCGTTGGGGCGCGTGTCCCGATCACTCGTGAACGTCCCCAAGATGGACGTTACGATTTCACCGTCGACCTGCTTGCCCTTCGCGGTGATCATTCCAGCTCTTTCCAAATGGCCCGGCCCTCTGACGATTACGGTGCTGGTTTCTCCTACGACAACGCCGTAATCATTCGAGGCGCGGAAACGGGCGAATTTGTCCAGCGCATTCCCGTTCCTATAGCGATGTGGAACCCCTTCCATTTCCACAGCGCTCGTTTGAACCTCTTCGCGCCACCAGTGATCGGTATTGCGGGCGAACGTGCGGCCGTCCTGGTTTGCTACGAGCAGCTCGTCACCTGGCCCGTGTTGATGTCCCTTGGGCATCGGCCGACTATTTTGATTGCGGTTGCGAATGATCACTGGGCCAGTGAAACCCGAATTCCGGCCTTTCAGGTTGCAGCGATCAGGGCCTGGTCCCGGCTGTTTGGCGTTCCTGCTATTACTGCTACGAATCGATAATCTCGGCCGTGTTGGAACATCCTGTTCGCTCTCGGCATGGCGCTGACGCTGTATTCGCTGGTTCGGCCCTGAAATGTGTTTCGAAAGCGAGAGCACGGGCGAAGGGATGGTTTTCCACCCGTACATGTTCCAGGTAATGATTCCTCCGCTCTTATCAGGAGGTCACCAATGACGCGCAAGGGATCGGATTGGCAGAGCAATTTCTGCAGTTGGCGGCCATCTGGGACGCCAATCTCCGGGCGGAGGGATTCATAAAATCTGCACAGGCAGCGTACGGCCGCGCTCCGCGACCGCGCAGAAGGCAAGGGTCGCTCATGATGTTGATCTTGCCGCCATTGTCACCGGAAGAACTCGTTTTGTTAATTGCGGAAGCGAACGGACGCTCTATCCCGAAGCCGCCATCGTCGGCGGCGAGCTTAATGTTCGGCATGGGATGAACGCCGAAATCCGGAGCTGATTGAGGAGGGCATATGTAATGCACCAGGTTGAAAGCCCTGTCCGAATTCGCGATCTTAACGCGATGTTGGAGCGGCGTTCGGTCGCATGTAAGACGGAGCCGAGCGCTTGGTTGCTCAAATTTCCGCATTGCTCCTCCGAATCCCCGGACACGGTCGAATTTGAATGGCTGTGAACGGAAGCGGGGCGCGATCACCGCCCCGCCGCTCTACCCCGGATTAGCCCGGAATTTCCTTCCATCCCAAACCCCGGATCATGAGCGCCTTGAGCACTGACGGGCAGCCATGCTCACACGACCCTTCCAGTTCAACCTGACAACCATGCAAGCACAGCGCCGGGGTCGGGTTGCCACTGCAGATCGTTGCGCGAGCGATTTCGAGCAGGCTACGCTGCTCCTTTATCAACAGCTCCTCGATTGAGATGCGGTATTGATTTCGACGATCCACGTTCTATCTCTTTTTCTGCGCCGCCTGGCGGCGGGCGCGGCCCCGGTTTCGCACAGCGCGACAGGGGACCAGTCAAGGCCGCGGCTTTAGCCGCGCCCGAAGGGGCGAAGCGCCTTTACGGGGAGTGAGCGCTGTGGGCAACCCACA
>JAICMB010000008.1 GCA_025929455.1 Bryobacteraceae bacterium
GCGTGCGCGCCAATGCGGATATCCCGCGCGATGCGAAGGTCGCGCGTATGTATGGCGCGGAAGGCATCGGCCTGTGCCGCACCGAGCACATGTTCTTCGCCGAGGAGCGCCTGCCGTACATGCAGGCCATGATCCTCGCGAATACCGAGAAGGACCGCCGCAAAGCGCTCGCGAAACTGCTGCCGATGCAGCGCAAGGACTTTGCCGGCCTGTTCGAAACCATGGACGGGCTGCCGGTCATCATCCGCACGCTCGACCCGCCGCTGCACGAGTTTCTGCCCAAGCGCGAAGATCTGATGGTCGACATCGCGCGGCTGCCGAACCTCGATGTCAAAGCGAAGAAAGGCCTGGTAGAAAAATATTCGCGCTACGGCGTGAACGGCGTGGGCGACCTGAAATCAAGGCTGCCCCTGCTGCTCAAGCGCGTTGAGGAACTGCACGAGTTCAATCCCATGCTCGGCTTCCGCGGCTGCCGGTTGGGCATCCGTTTCCCCGAGATTACGGAAATGCAGGCGCGCGCGGTGTTCGAGGCGGCGGTGCAGGTGGCCAAGAGGGGCAAAAAGGTGATTCCGGAGGTCATGATTCCGCTGGTGGGCTTCGAGAAGGAGCTTGCCATGCAGAAGGAGATCGTGGTGCGCGTGGCGGATGAAGTTCTCGAGAAAGCCGGCATGAAAGACCTGCATTATAAAGTCGGTACCATGATCGAGATTCCGCGCGGTGCCCTGACGGCCGACAAGATCGCGGAGCAGGCGGAATTCTTCAGCTTCGGCACCAACGACCTGACGCAGACCACGCTCGGAATGTCGCGCGATGACTACGTCAAGTTCTCGAAGCTGTACGAGGATCTGAAGATCTTCAAAACAGATCCCTTCGCTTCGATTGACCAGGAAGGCGTCGGGCGCGTGATCGAGACGGCCATCAAGCTGGGACGCCAGACCAAGCCTGATCTCGAAATCGGCATCTGCGGCGAGCACGGCGGCGATCCGGAGTCGGTCGCGTTCTGCTATCGCGTGGGCATGAACTACGTTTCGTGCTCGCCGTTCCGCGTGCCCATCGCCCGGCTTGCGGCGGCACAGGCCGCGATTGAAGGCGGCGATAAGAGCGAGGCCATGCGCACGGCGTAACCACGCTCACACTTCGACCGAAAAAGCCGCTTCGGGCACAACCGGAGCGGCTTTTTTTGGCTTCGTTTTTTCGTGAACCACGGGGGTTCGTTTCCGTTATAGTGTATGAATCTCGCTCTCAAAGGAGTAGTTTGTCTATGATCCGTACGGCCGCTATTGCCGCCCTGATTGCCGCCTCTGCGTTCGCGCAGGGCAAAACCGATTTTTCCGGGACCTGGAAGCTGAACGTCGCGAAAAGCGACTTCGGCCCCATCCCGACGCCTGATTCCCGCACCGACGTCATCGAACAGACCGCCGATGGTCTGAAGGAGACGGTTGCCCAGAAGGGCGAGCAGGGAGACATGGCGTACACCATGAATTTGAAGTTCGACGGTTCCGAGGTGGTGAACAAGGGGCCCGGCGACCGCGATTTCCACAATACGGCGCAATGGGACGGACCGGCGCTGGTGGTGGGCAGCAAGTTCGAGTGGGACGGCAACCCGATCGAGTCTAAATCGCATTGGACACTTTCCGACGACCGCAACACGCTGACCCAGAACGTGCACGCGTCCAGCTCGCAGGGCGAGATCGATTTGAAATATGTCTTCGAGCGGCAGGGCGCGGCGGCCACTCCAACTGCCACAGCATCGGCGGCGCCCACGCCTGCACCCGCCGCAAACGGACCACGGCCCAACCTGAGCGGCACCTGGAAACTGAACGTGGCCAAAAGCGATTTCGGTCCGTTCCCGGCACCCGTATCCCGCATCGATAACGTCGAGGAGAACGCCCCCGTGATCACGGTCAAAACGGTGCAGGAGGACGAGCGGGGCAAGCACGACCTGAACCTCAAGTTCACGACGGACGGCAAAGAAGCGGTGAATAGCATCATGGGCCGCGAGGTGAAGGGCACCGCAACCTGGGAAGGCAACAACCTGGTGGTCTTGTCGAAGCTGGTGATGGACCAGGGCGAAGTGACGATCAAGAGCGTGTACGGCCTGACTCCCGACGGCAAAACGATGAACGTCAACTCGCACATCGAAAGCCCGATGGGCGAGGTCGACCAGAAGATGGTCATGGAAAAGCAGTAAGTCGGCACCCCCGAGAAAATCCTCCCGCCGTCCGCCCCGGCACGCTTGGCCTACCGGGGCCGGACGGCGTTTCTGTCTCTGCATTCAGAAATCTTAAATAATGCTGCCAGCGCGCCGGACTATTCTTATCCGCGCTCCATCCGGCGTGCACATCGCCTCGTAAAACTATGGAAAAACGTGCTCAGGAGCGCTAGACTGAGCGTCAACCGGAGCTCCGGTAAGGAGAAAAACTATGCGTAACTTTGCTCAAATCATGATCGCGTCCGCCGTTGTTGCGGGCACTCTTATGGCTGACAGTCCATACCCGATGCCGGACCGTTATCCCACCCCGCCGCAGAAGCGCGGCACCATCCGTCTGGTAGTGAACGAGAGTCCGTACCCGATGCCGGACCGCTATCCCACGCCGCCGACGAAAAAAGGCACCGTGCGCCTGGCAACAGCTCCGGCGGGGCTTCACGCGAAGGCGTTATGATGAATAGATAATTGACCCTGCTGGACACCCTTTGGTACGCGTCGGCGGCCGCGGCCGCGTTTGCTCTTGCGCGACTGGCCGCCGCACGCCTGGTGAGGGTGTACCCATTCTTCTCGCTATATCTTGCGGCGGTCGTATTGCGCGATGGCGGCCTGTTGGCGGTTGGCGACCCTCGCAGCCACATGTACATGGCCGTGTGGCTTTGTACCGCACCTGCGGCCGCGCTGCTGCAAGCGGCCGCGGTGGCCGAGCTTTTCTCGAAAATCTGCGCCAACTACCCGGGGATTGACCGCTTCGTGCGGGTCTTGTTAAGCGCCACTGTAGTGACCGCCGTCGGGTTTGCATCGCTTACGATCGCTTTCGACGCGGACGTACGGCCCTGGAGCGCGCGCACGTTTCAGCTCGTGATGATTTCGCAGCGTTGGATTACGACCGCGCTGGCGGCCTTCCTGCTCGCGACGGCGTTGTTCTTTCATCGCTACGGCGGCGCGATGCGGCGGAACCTGGTGCGGCACCGCGTACTGCTGACGGTGTACCTGTCGGCGCTAACTGCGGGCACGCTCGCGTTTAATCTGATCGCATCGGATTCCGGGTATGCGGCGAACGTTGCAATTCTGTTCGCTTCGACTGTATGCATGGTTTTGTGGGGCGTGCTGCTCACACCCGCGGGCGAACGCGATCCGGTGCGGCCGCAGATTTCTGCGCAAGATGTCGCCCGGGTTGAAGAATGGAACCGTGAGTTGATCGAAGCGGGGCGCTGGTTGACGCGGGCTCGCTAGTGCGTTTCTAGCGGAATGAGAGTGCCGCGAAGCCACCAATCGTCGGCCGCCGACAGCAGGTGTTCGATCAAGGAGCCGTCGACTGGTAATCCGGCGGCGTGCCGTACTGCAGCCCAGCGCAGCCGCGCGAGGATGGTAAAGCACTGCCGCTCATTGGCGAGCAACCGCTCGAAATCCCAGTCTTGCCGGCCTTCCATCTGCGTGCGCAGCGCCCGGCGAGCCGCGTTCATTTCGCGCGCCAGCTCCCGCCAATAAAGGAGGTAAATGTGCCGGTGTTCTGCGCGCAATCTCCTGGCCAGCTTGCGCCCGCCGCGTGCCGCGACGAATTGCACGTCCGACTCCGACAGCAGCCGGGCCATTACGGCATAGCGTGTGCGCGGCTCAGATTCCGGGATGCAGTTCATCAATCGGCTCTCGTGTACCAGAATATGCTGGACGGGACGTACTTGCAACCGTGATTTCTACCGCGATTGTAAAATAATCGCTTCGTTTTTGACGTTCGGTCCGGCGACGATGGAATAATGCCCGGAGCGGGCGCCCGCGGCCATGCTCTCGCTGTGCTCACGGCGGACGCCGTTTTCCGTCCAAACGTGTGTGATGGCGAGTTCGCCGCGCGGGGGCGGAGCATCGGCATAGACGGCCAATCGAACGTTGTCGAGAGCCGGTCCGGCGCTGCGGAAACGCACGTACACGCGCGTGGTACCCGGCGGGAGGTCGCGTACTTGCCGGAAGACCTCGGGCCACCGCAACAGGCGTGTGATCACCTCGCCGTCGCGCCAATGGGGGGCTTGCGGCCATGTCCAGAGCGGCGTGTACGGCCCTTCACGTTTTAGCGCCCAAGCGAGCTCTGCTGGCCCTTCGGACGTTTTGACATTGGTGTGCCGGGTTTCGGCCGTGAGTTTATCGGGGGCAAGTCCGTCGCGCAGGTCGAGAAAGCGGGCGCCGGCATCGAAGCCCGCCAGCATTTTTCCCGCGGCGGATAGTTTTACGATGGCTTCGCCGCTTTTGCCGGTCCGCGGCTTCAACACATATTGTGCGTTTTCGTCGCATAGCTCGAAGCCGTTTTCCTGCAATCCGGGCAATTGCACCGGGATCGGAATCCGCTCGATCGGAGCCGATGTCGTTACATCGATCGGGTTGCGCCCCGGCTGCAGAGCAGGGAGCGTGCGCGGGTTCAGTTCGATGCGCGATACGAGCGTCAGTCCCGAAATGCGCGCCTCGTCGCCGCCGCGTACGATGCGAACCGTGTATCCGTAGTGGCCGCTCACGGCGGTCAAACGCCCGTGCTGCGTGCTCGCCAGCACTTTCGGCTCCACGTGCCACGCTGCGTGATACGGGCCATGCAGTTCTGCCGCTCGCTCCCAAGTCGCGCCGCCGTCGGCTGAGGTTTCGACTCGGAGCAAATCGGCCGCTGCGGTCAAATCCGCGCGCATAGAGAACAGCGCGTCGATGATCACGTACGGGCTCGGCATGTCGATTGTAATCGAGCCGTGCGCCGGAACCTGCGGCGGCGTGTATTCGATGCGCCCGGTTCCCCACAGCCGCGTGTCCTTTTGGCTGTGCGGGCCGTCGGCGGTGCGGATGTGATAGTGCGCGAGCTCCTTCGGAAACTCGCGCCACGCCTTACCGTCCCAGGTGTACGGCAGATAAAAAAGATCCGGTTGTTCGGGATGGAAATAGCGGATCAGCTTCTCTCCCGGGCGCAGCGTGAAGTTCATCTCGTGGCCGGGCGAATACCGCGTGTATGCGTACAGATAGTTGTCGCGTGTCGTCGTGAACAGTTCCGCAAGGCCGGGGATGGCGGCCGCGCGCACGTCCGCGGGATACCACGGATTATCGACGACGCCGGGCTTCACCTCACGTGGGCCGGCGAGTTTATCGAGAAAGATGCTGCCGTCGCGCTCGAGGTCGCGCACGCCTACGACCGGCTTGCCGCGAAACGGGCCGAGGCCGCGGACGTTGTAGCCCATCATGTCGGAGTCGAAGTAATGATACGCGCCGTCGTAGAAAACTTCCGTCACGGTATGGCCGGTTAAAAACCACACGCGCGCATCTTCGAACCCGCCTGCATCGTACATGGCTTCGAGCAGCGGAGCGATGTGATAGCAGAGGCCGAAACCGTAGCTGTTAATCAGCTTCACCGGGTCGAGGACCTCGCCCCAGGGCTCCTCGTAAGTCCAGCCGGCGATGTGATACCAGAAGCCGGGCTTTACGAAGCGGCCGTCGGTCAAGAAGTACCGCCAGATCGCTTCGGCTTTTTCGCGCGGCGTGCGCGCGCCGGCCTGATTGTAGATGCCTTGCGCGAAGCGTTTCAGGTCGGTTGGATCGGGCTGCCCTTTACGAAGGACCACCGGGGAGTACACCTGCGCGGTGGCGGATATGGCTAGCAGCAGGACCGTGCACGCAAGGCGTTTCACTTTACGTTCTCCCGCGCGTCGGGCTGTGCGCGCGTCACCACTTCTACAAGGCCCACGACATCGCCGAGGCTGTTGCGCACCGGAGCGAGCACCGAAACGAAGCCGGGCTTATTGCGAACCGTGAGGGTGCGGCCCGTCTGCAGTACCGTCTGCATTTTGGGAAACATTGGCTGATACAGCTTGCCCCATTGCCAGAACTGGCTCATCTCGTTTTTGTTTCGGATGACGATATGAATGCGCGGTGGTTGGCCGGGGAGCGGCATCCAGAGATTCACGTCCACCGGATAGGTCGCAAGCGTGGCCAGTCGCATCAGCGTTTTCTTTGTCGCGATGAATGCGGCGTCGTTCACGTCGTAGTTGTCCGAGTCCGCCCACTTATCGCGCGGATCACGGCGGTTCATGAACTCCAGCGCGCGCGGCGTTACGATGCGCTGGCAGACATCGCCGTCCACCATCGCGGTCGCGACGCGCGCGATCTCCTGCAAGTCGCGGTCGACGTCCGCAGCCGGGGCCATCGTAACGAGCGCAAGTGCGATGAAGAGGACACGGATCATTGCGCCTGCTCCAGAGCGTAATCATGCACGCGCACCCAAGCGTCCGAATCGACTTTCTTGAAACGCGCTTCGAACTCCCGCACAGCATCGCCGATATCGGCGTTGTTCCAGTCGATCACCGGTTTATCCGCCAGCGGCGGCCGCGTATTCTGCCACGCCGTGAGCTTCGTGTGGTTAAACCGCTCGACGACGCCGCTCGCTACCGCCGCACGTCCGGGGCGCCGCGCGGCGGCTTCGAGCAGCGCCAAATCCTGCAGGCAATTGCGCTGTAGTTTTAAACGCACGCTGGCCAGCGGACCGTTGACGCCGAAACGCTCGCCGGGATACACCAGTGTCTCAGCTCCGCCGCCGAAATGAAACCAGGGATCGGGGCCCGGCGATACGGTCAACCATCGCACGAAGCCTTGAACGCCGCTGATCCAGGAGCGCAGCGGATCGACGGTGATGCGCACTGCCGGTTGAGCTACCACCGGCGTGCCGCCGTAGGTCCAGACGATGTCGCCGCGCGCTTTCAACTGCTGCACCATGCCCGGAAACCAGCTCAGCTCGCCTTGTCCCGCGACCCAGAACTTCACGACGCCATTGAGTTCGCGGAACTGCCGCTCCATATCCCAACTCACGTCGGCACGCATGACGAACTTGACGGGCGTATCCGCGGGCAGCGCGGCTTTCAATAGATCGTGATAGGTCTTCAGATACTCGTTGTCGCGATCGAAGCGAATCTCGTCCCCATCCCATGGGAAACCCATGTAGCGCTTCTTGTGATTGAAGAAGACTTCCAGATGCGTCGCCGTCCAGTGCTTCTCGCGAAAATGCCGTTCCATCTCGGAAACGACGTTTACAAACTCGGCCTTGTAGCCCGGCTCTCGCCACCACAGAAACGACGCCGGCCACTCCGGGTTGATGGGCAGATACATGTACGCGATGGGGCGCGCGCCACGTCGCGTGTTTGCGAACGCGGAGCCGTCGAGCAGCGGCCCGTAGTGCCGGTCGAACAGCGTCCAGTCCGCGACGTGCCTGGTGCGACCCGTGCCCGAGAGCACCGGTGCGAACTCCGGCCCCACCTTACCCGCATGGCCGTAGCCGAGCTGGTGAAAAACGCCGCGATGTTCGTAAAATATGCGGTGGTAGTCGTGGATAAGCCGCAGCAGCGCGTCCTCGCCCGGGCCGGAGGCGGAATCGTCCAACGAGGCGAGCATTTTCGGATACTGGTCCTGCATCCAGGACGTGCCGTAGGAATTATTGTCAAGCGTGACAGCGTCCTCAGCCGGGACTCGCGCGGCAACAACCGTTAACGATATCGGCACCGTGCTGCGCCGCCCGCCGCTCTCCAACTCCGCACGTCCACGATAGACGCCGGGTTTGGCGTCGGCCGGAATCCACACGTCCACCCAAAACGCCTGCGCCGTTTGCGATGGCACGCGGTTATCGGGCTCCGGGATTTGCGAACGGTAGGGCGACCGCACGGGAATGAGCGCGTCCGGATAATACTTGCCGTCCGGCACATTCAAGTGAAACCACTCGCGATAGAGATCCGTGGTGAGCGGTAAATCCAGCGTGACAGCGTACGGGCCGTGAACATCCGTCGCGGCGAGATGGAACGACGCGTAGCTGTCACGCGCAGCCGTTAGGAAAATCGAGCGCTGCAGTGCCGCGCCGGACGTGCGATCGCTTGCGACGACACCGCCGAACGCATCAGGCCGGAAAAAATCCTGCGTTGCAAAGAGCTGCTGCCCGTAGCAGGAGGCGGCCGCAACAAGCGCGCCCGCTATCAGTACGCGCGCTCTCATGACCCTTGCGCGAAATCTACGTAGCCGTGCTTGTGAAGGAAACGGAAATAGGTCACGAAATCGAAGTTCGTCGGCCCCAGCTCGAGCTGTGTCAGACGCGCAACTTCCGCGAGGTTGCGATGGCCATCGCACCAATACAGCGCAATTGTCGGTATCGCGGCCCAAGCGCCGGACGGTTGCCCCTCCCATTGATCGTGCGGCAGGTCATCGAGCGGAATAGTGCCGAAGCGCTTCCGCTTCACCACGATCTGCGCCGCCTCAGCTTCGCGCGGGCCCGGCTTTCTCACCGCCGCGATGCCGCCCGATACCGCGTGCACGCGCGCGAGCTGCAGATTCGCAAAGCTTTGCAAGCGGTCGGCCATGGGTTGCAACGAGCGCCGCACTTCGTCGCGCTGTTCGGGAGCAACCAGACGCAACACGCTCAACACGGCTTGCGCCTCGCGACCGGCCGTGTACGAAACTTTGTCTTCGGCGTGCGCGACGATTTCGCCCGTGTAGCCGTGCTCGTCGAGAAACGGCTGCGCCGCCTGCAATATTTTTTCGTAGCCGCGGCTCTCGGCCCAGCGCGCCAGCGTGGCGGCTTCCGGTTCGCCCGCGTTCGCCACGAAGTATAGGAACGCGGCGGTCACAACCGTAATGTCGCGTAGCGAGCGAGCATCCACGCGGTCGGGCGTATCCTCGCTGTTATGATGCGTTTCGACGCCGCTGCCGCTATAGCCCCACACGGTCGGAATGCCGACCATTGGTTCCGCTAAATACGTGTCGGTGCCGGTTGTGAACGGCCGTTCGTGCCACGGCCGGTGTACCAGCGGGAAATAATCCGCTGCGATTTTGAGAATGAGCGAATCGGTGAAGTCCGCGGCCACGTGCGGGTTCATGTAGAACGAGTATTCCGTCCCCGCGAGATCGTACAGACCCGCCGGCGTATCGACGCACATTGCTGCGACGGTGTTCCGAACGCGTTCCGGATTGTGCTCGACATACGGCATGGACCCGTACATCTCGGCCATCGACAAAACGCGGATGGAGCGATTCGGGCGCGGCAACGCTCCGCTCTCAATCAAGCGGTTGAGGGTTGCGAGCGCTTCGAAAGTGGCCGCAACTCCGGTGGCGTTGTCTTCCGCGCCTTGCTCAAAGGCGTGCCCGAGCGTTAGCACTTCCTGCGGACCCGTGCCTGGAATCACGGCCGTGACATATGGATACCCGCCCGAGTAATAGCGGCTGTCGACGACCGCCTTCACGCGCACCGCACCGCGCGCCAACAGGCTTCGCAACAGGTCGGCCTGATTCGGCGAGATCGAAAACGACAGCAGCGGCGTGCTGCGCTTGGTGTATGCCCAACCGTCGTCGCCCCACGCATTGATCCACTGCCGGCCGTTGCCCAGCGACGGATTCTCGGTGAAGGTGTTGATGGCGCCGATCGCGCCGCCCTTCACCAGTTCCCATTTGATGTTGGCGGGGTTCTCTGCTGTGAGCGCGATTTTGCCGCGCACATTCACTTTGCCGGCCTCCCCGCGCTTCACCTCCACCACTTCGGCCGTCACGCCCTCGGCCGGCGTCGAGCCGCTCCACATGCCGAGCGATGCGGGAATGTGTTCATAATCCGCGAGTACACGCTGGTCCGCCGGTACCGAATCGTCGACGATCTCCAGACGCGCGGATTTCACATCCCAGGCCAACGGCGCAGTCCAGAAGCCAAACTGCGTGACGCCGTCGGCAGGCGCTTGCACCAACTGCACGTCGTGAAAACCCTGTGCCACCATCTTGCCGCGCAGAAGCTCAGCGGTTTTTTCGAAATGCGGGAACGTGAAGTACCGATCGCTGGCGTAAACCTCGTGCATTAGAGCCATGGCCTGGTCGGGCTGAACGCCGCTCCGGATCTTCCCGATGAGGCTTGCCAGATCGGGGTTGGTACTCTGTGCCGCCAGCGCTTCCATGATGAGTGCCGTCATAAGCCACGTCCGAAACACTTCAATACACCTCGAACTGCTCTGTCTTTGTCTGTCCGCTCAACAAATCGTGAACGCGAGCGCTCCAGCGGCCCGCCGCGTCGTTGTAGGCGAGCGGCACCAGCTTGCTCGCGGCGTCGGACGTCGCAAGCAGGTTGCCGGAGTAGTAGTCGACTACCTTGCCGGCGGGATCGATCACGTCCAAATGCAGCGTGTGCATGCGCGCGGCAAGCGGTCCGAGCATGCGGATGCCGATGCGGACATCGCTTCCGCGGGCCGCGCGATCGGGCACAGACAATCCGATATCCGGCAGCGGCACCGTGGTCAGACTGAGCAGCGACGGTTCATACGGCTGCACCGTCACGGTCAGCTCGCGTTTCTTTCCTAGGGACGTGCCGGCGCGCATATCGTACACGTACGCATCCGCCGGCAGTGTGACGTGTGCCGTGATCGGCTTTGCGAAACGCTCGTTGGAGCGAAATTCGGGTGGGCCGAGCTCATTCACGCGCAACTCAGGATTACTCATGAGCCCGAGAATGGTCGCGCCGCCGTTGCGGAACGTGTAGACCGCCAGACCGGTGATGGGCTTGCCCGCCGCATCGGTGGCTGCGATACGCGGGTGTACCCCGGCGTTGTGGAATATAGCGGTGAACATCTCCTGAACCGGCGCTTCCTTACTCATCAGGCGAAGCTGATAGTAATTGGTTACCGGCGTTTTCAAGAAGATGCCCTTGCCCCTGCCGAACGTGTGCGTTGTGTACGGGCCCGCACCCGCGGTGTCGAATAGCTCGGCGAGTTGCGGCGACGGGAGGCGGTGGTCGTGTTCGTCGAACACACCTGGCATGCCGTCGGCGATCACCGTTCCTCCGCGCGCGGCGAAGTCGCGAATATTGGCCGCTTCGGCCGCCGACAGCGCGCTCGAACGCGGCAGGATCAGCACCTTATAACCGCTCTTGACGAGATCGCCGTCTTGCACCTGGCCGTACGAAACGAAGTTGTATTGCAGGCCCTGGTCGTCGACGATGCGGCAGTACGCCTCGCGCAAGGCGAGGAACTCGCTGTCGCGGCGCTCCGTGCTGGAGGTGCGCGCTGCCCACGCCGGCCCTTTCGAGCGCTGCGCCAGCATCCATTCGATGCGCATGCTGGGCTGCGAATAGTGGATCGCGATCGGATCCGTCACGCGTTCGCTACCGATGATCTGCGCGCCGATTCCGTTGCGCAGCTCCGTGTAATACGGCTCCGTTTCCTTTGCTCTCGGGCCGAGCGTGTTGTCGCTGTTTACGAACGCCGATTTGTCGTCCCAGATGATCGAGCCGCGTGTGCCGTGCAGCAACTCGTACCAGATACGATGCCGCTCCCACGGTCCGCCTCGGAACGACGTCGTGAGCATGGCGATCGATGGATCGAACGAGCGCACCAGGTCTATGTTGTTGCCGATGTCGTAAGGCTCCATGGCCGTGACAGACTTCACCAGGCGCGAATAATCGTAGCCACCCCAGCCCGGCATCTGCGCGCCTTCGATTCCAACATAGGCGTCGGGATCAACCGAGTGGACCGCGTCGGTGCCCATCTTGAGCGCCCTCGCGTACGCGATGTCCATCCATTCCTTGAAATCGCTCCAGGACGAATAGTTGTCGTCGGTGCGTTTCATGGCCTGGTCGGTCGTTTGCGGGATGACGTTGTGCCACGCCGTGAAATTCGTACCCCACTGCGCGTTCAAAGCTTCGAGCGTGCCGTAGCGCTGTTCGAGCCAGGTGCGCATCGCTTCGAGTGACTGGTCGGAAAAGTCAAAATCCCAGTATGCGGCGAGGTCGGCGATGCCGCTTTCATCGGCCAGGTTGTAGAAGAACGGCCGGTACGCGGAATAGAAGCGTGCGCGGTCGACCACACGGTCGTGAACTTTCTTGAGCCACACCGGATCGCTCAAGCTGGGATGGCGCTTGAACGGCTCCAGGCTCGACGGGTCCTTCTGGTACTCTTCGCGGACTTGTAGAAATTCCCACTGGTTGGGGCGGTCGCCGAAGTAGCGGTGGTACTGCGAGTAGAAATCCGTGGCGATGTTTTCGACGTACCAGCGTAGGTTGTTATCGAGCACGAAATCCGGCAGCGCCGGCGGATGTCCCACGAACTGCGTGCCGTTGATGCCCACCTGCTTGAGCGCGGCGAACTGCGCCGTGCTGCGGTGCTGCCACATCATGATCGCGTAGTCGTTCCACTTCCGCTCGGGCGGCTTCGCGACAAAGTCCACCTTGGCGTCTTCGTCGCGATGATCGGGCTGGCCTTTCTTGTTTACGCCGTCGAACGTGAGGTGCGCCTCAAGCGTGTTCTTCATCGCCACGGCACGATAGACCGGCAGCGGGAACGTGATCTCGTTTTCGTCCGTGAGCTGGACCGGTATCTTGCCGCTGGCAAGTATGCGGCCGTAGGAATCGGACCAGCGTACCGCTAAAACGCCCTTCCCGGTCGCCAGCGCACCGGTTCTGTAGATCGCGTCAACGTGCCCGTCGCGCTCCAGCGCGTGCGATGGGAGTACGATTTCCGCGGCAAATACCGGAGCAAACGCCAGCGCGAAAATTAAAGCGCACCTCTGCATACGTCTCATGAGTGTAAAACAAAATGCGAGCGCTTGCCGTGTTAGGATCGAGAAACTCGCACTTCATCGCATGGTGGAAGAAAGGCAGAGCACCGCCGCACGCGCCAAGACCGGCACGCTCAAGCGCGTCCTCACCCGCCGCGACCTCATCATTTACGGCCTGGTAATTCTGACGCCGACTGCGCCGTATCCGGTCTACGGAATCGTGCAGCAGACCTCACAGGGGCACGCCGCGCTCGGCTATCTGGTCGCCATGGTGGCGATGCTGTTTACGGCCGCGAGCTACGGCAAAATGTCCGGCGCGTTTCCTTCCGCCGGGTCCACCTACACGTTTGCGCAGCGCGCGCTCAGCGATCACGTCGGCTTTCTGGCGGGTTGGGCGATGGTGCTCGATTACGTGCTGATTCCGCTGCTCAGCATTGTGTACGGCGCGTTGACCGCGCACAGGCTCTTACCGGCCGTTCCATATGCCGCGTGGGTGGTCCTGTTTGCCGTTGGACTCACGCTCATTAACATTCCGGGCATACGCCTGACGGCGCGCGCCAGCACCGTCATGATGGTCCTGATGAGCACCTGTGCGGTGCTGTTCATCGCGGACGCGGCAGTGTATGTAGTGTCGGCGCACGGTGCCGGCGGGCTCTTCGATATGCGCGCGTTGTACCGGCCGGAAACGTTTGCGGTGCGCCCGCTCATGCTCGGAGCGAGCATCGCGGCGCTGTCGTACATCGGCTTCGATGCGATCTCGACGCTGGCCGAAGATACGGTGAATCCGGAGCGCGACATCGCCGTATCCACCGTGACCGTGTGCATTCTCCAGACCGTGTTCTGTTTCGCAACGGTGTATCTTGCGGCGCTGGTGTGGCCGGATTACCGGGCTTTCCCCCAGGAGGAAACGGCGATTCTGGACGTTGCCGCGCGCGCGGGCGGACACGCATTGTTCGCGGCCATCACATTCGCGCTGCTGGTTGCGGCTCTGGCCAGCGCGCTCACCGGGCAAGCCGGAGCGTCACGATTGCTCTACGGCATGGGCCGCGACGGTGTGATTTCGCGGCGCATCTTCGCCTATATTCACCCGAAGTTTTCGACGCCCACGCGCGGCATCTACGTGATGGGCGCGATCTCGCTCGTTGCGGGTCTGTTTATGCGATTCGAGCTTGCGGTGGAGCTGCTGAATTTCGGCGCGTTTGCGGGATTTATTTTGGTGAACCTAAGTGTGATCCGGCATTACTGGTTCCGGCTCCGCCGGCGGTCAGGCTGGCAGGTTTTCACGAATTTGATTTCGCCGCTCGCCGGAGCGCTAGTGTGCACGTACATCTGGCTCAGCCTTAGCAATAAAGCGAAGATTGCCGGGTTCGTGTGGCTGGGGATTGGCTTCGTTTATCTGGCGGTGATCACGCGCGGATTTCGGGTGCGGCCGCGCGCGATGGAGTCGTTCGCGCAGGTGGAGTAAGTTTGGCTCCGTGGGGCGGCCAGTCTTGCTGGCTGCCCTCGTCCGCGAAATGCGATCTGCGCTTCTGCGCGCGGGTAGCCGGCAGGACCGGCCGCCCGACCGTAGAGATCTGTCTAAAACCGGCAGCGGTCCCAGGCTTCGATGAAGTCCTTGCCGCTAATGCGTATGGTGCGCGGGCCGACGATTTCCGCCCCGGGGCGCAGAGCGGCATCGGGTGTCAAGGCGTTGCGGGTGGTGTATTCGGTTTGAAACGTGACGGGGCCGTCGATGCGATAGGGACGGATGCTTCCGATGCGCGCGATCGAAGCCTTCGCACGGTCATGAATCAACTGCCGCGCGGCATTCGCCGGGAGCGAGATGCAGGCGTAATTATCGATGCCGTTTTTCACGACGGCGAGTTCCGCGTCCGGAACGATCGCGTGCAACTGGTCCGCGGCGGCCTGATCGCCGCTCAGGAAGATTACGGGTATATGAAACCATCCTGCCAGCGCAGCGCGCGTTTCGATCTCGCCCACCGGCGCGCCGTTCATGAGCATGGTTTGAATCCCGAGGGAACTATAGCTGTGCGCCATCACGCCGCCGCGCGTGCCGGCTCGCGCATGTTGGCCGACGAACGCCACCGCCTCGAAGCCGCGATCGAGCAGCATGTGACGCGGCAGGCCGCCCATGATGAGCTTGGCGCGCGGGTCCGTAATGGTCAGCGCCGAAAGCGAGCGGCTGCCGTCGTGACCGTCCCAGACGAACACCTCGGTGGCGCCGCCGTCATAAAAGCCGGCGACTGCCGCATTCACCTCGCCCGCCAGCAGTTGCCGCATCTCGGCGCTTTCCGGATTGGTCTGTTCCTGCCGGCAGACGCCCGCGACTCCTTCGGCGTCCGTAATGATGAAGACGCGCTTTTGCGCGAATGCCGCCGCGATCGCAGCGGCAGCCGCGATGAGGAATTTAATCCAACGCTTTCCAGTTAAGGGTTTCATGGCGCTCCGGAAGATTATGACTGCGCGCGTACGCGTTGCGCGTGGTCTGGACGCGTGCGTACCAGTCGTCCATCGGCAGCAGCAACTCGCGATACACGAGATAGCTCATGTCTACGGTGCGATCCGGCAGATGGTCCTTCACATCATCCAACTGATGTAGAAAGCGCCGGCCGTTCGCTTCCGCGACGCGCGGGTACCACGATTTGTACCAGACCGCGGTCGTATCGGCGAGCACGCGGTTGCGGCGCGCGCGTGCTTCGGCGGCTGCCTTCAGTGCGGCATCGAGCGAGGCTACTGCTCGCGCGGGTTGTTGCGCGGCCGCTTCACTGGCTTGGGAAAACGCGTGATCGATCGCGTGCAGCGTGCGCAGGAAATCGAGATTTTGACGGCAAAGGTGCGCGATCGAAAGGAACACTTCCAGGTTGTAGGCGTTCTGTTGTGCGAGCCGCAGATTCTGATGAAGCAAGCCGATTAGTTCGTCATTCGTGGTCACTGCGTTTTCCGCTTCACGGACGCGCCGTGCGTTCTCGCTCGCCCACGTTCCGTTGTATGCGAGTCCGTCGCCGCGCGGCGCCTGCGGCAGCGGCACGGTCTGATCGTAGGCGGGCTTGGGCGGCTTAAAAATGCCTTCGGAATTGCCCCAGATCGGTGTTCGCGCGGTCGAATCCATTCTGTCCCAGGTGTCGGTCCAGGTCTGCGCCTGGTAGCTCATGAGCTGATACACGCGGTCCATGTTGCGCACCGCGGGCCCGTAGAACAGCGGGTAAAACGAAGCCATTGCTTCACGCGCATCGGGCGTGACGGGATGCCAGCCCGCGGCCGCGATGGTGGCGTAGCCGAGCCAGAACGTCTCGGGGTGCAGGCCCATGTCTCCCCAACCCGCCACCAGCATGCCGATTAGATCGGACACCTTGCGCGCGGGATCGTTCGAGACCTGCGCGAACGCCTGCGGCACGCGCTGGGCGGCCTCGCGATCTGTATGCAGGCGGCGCGCGGGCGGCAGCACGAAATAATACGGGAACAGCTTCTCTTCGCCTTCCGTTGACGTGTAGATCATCTGCCGCATGCCGTGCTTGCGATAGACCGGGTCGAATACTGGCCCGTACGTCTCGCCGTTAATCAGCCACGGCGGCAGCGCGGAGATGTCGGTGGGCTTCAGCGGGTATTCACCCCAGAAAATCACCTCGCGGCCATGGTCGTGCAAATAGCCGGCCGCCTTGTTTACAAACTCCGCGAGCACTTTACCGACGGACCCTAGCTGATCCTTGCGCGCGCGTTCATTGCACTGCGCATTGTCGGCCATGCCGACGTAATACGGTTCGTCCGTCGACAGAATGAAATACTTCACGCCGCGGTTGGCGGCGAGCAGATCGGCGTACATGCCGTTCAGCAGCTTGTACGAATCCGGATTCACCGTGCACAGCTCGTAGTTGCTGTCCGGGAACGCACGCAGGTTCGCGTACTCCGGGTGCTTCAGAATAAACGCTATGTGCGCGGGACCGTCAAGGTACGGAATCACCTGCACGTGATAGCGCAGGCCGTAGTCGGTGAGCTCCTGTAGCTGCGCCGGCGTCATCGCGTATGGCTCGACGAGAGCGGGCGCGCTGGCGTACTGGAAATGCCCCTCCAGCTTGATCGCGAAGCCGTTCACCTTAAAGAACGCGGCCTGGCGTACTGCATTTTTCAAGACGTCGAGGTGGTCTAGATGGTGCGCATCGTCCCAGTAGATATTGCGCTGTTGCAGGTCCGGCCAGTCTTCGATAGTGCCCTCGGGCAGCAGCAACGCCGCACCCTGGCGCTTAACGAGCTGCAGCAGAGTTTCGGCTCCGTATAACAAGCCCGCGTCGGCGTTGGCCGTGATGCGAATGCGTGAGGGGGTAAGCTCCAGCCGGTATGCTTGCTCTGCGATCGCGGCGATGTTGCGGTCCTGCGGCTGCTTCGGCGCGACCGAGCCCGGCGCGATGTTCAACTCAATCGTGCGTGGCGCAGCCGTGGCCAATTGTATAGAGGAGCGCGACTTCAGATCGTCGCGCAATACTTCGAGCGCAATCGCGGACTGCGGAACTTGCGCGCCTCGCCGCACCTGCCACTCGCCCTCGAAACGAAAATCGCCGCCGGCGAGCGAAACCCGCTGCGGCAGCGGCACGACCGTGTACCCGCGCGCCGCCAGTTCCGAAACGCCCGCATGCAGAGATGCGGCGCAGACGGCGGCAAGGATGAAGATTGGGAGTTTAAGCATACGCCGATTGACCCGGTGCTGAAGATACTATCAAACGGCAAGTATCTCGCGCGCGACGGGCCCCCACCGCTGCTTACTGGCTGGCGCGATCCTTCGCGAACGTGACGTGCAGCGGCAGATCTTTGCCGATGGGTTGCACGAGGATGTGCAGGTCCGCGGCAAGCGGCGCAGAAACCCGTTCCGCGCCCGAGACTTTTGGATCGAAGGTCAGCGTCAAAACGGCGGTTTGCTTCGCACCCAGTTCACGTTTGTCGAAATGCGCTTTTAACCCGGGCACCGCGGACGTGTCGATCGAGAGCGACACCTCGCCGGGCATGCTGTTGATGACGCGAACTTCCTGCTTGGAAAGCTGCGACGAGGAGAAGTGCACTTCCGAGCGGTCCGTTTTTACAGCTTCGAGGATTTGCCGCGCGGCGGCGTTCAAGTCGCCGGGGAAGCCAGGCGGACCCGCCGCGGCGGTGCTATCGGGCCCCGGATGCATGATGCCGAACGGCGTCTTTATATCCTTCGCCTGTTCGTGATACCAGAACCATTGGCCGCCGTCGATCTTCCAGGTCGTGGTGACCGGTGCGACCACCGGCACGCGCTGCCCGCGAAAAATAAAATCGCTGTCGCAGGCGGTCGTGACGGTCGCTTTCGTAAAGTTGTCGGTGTAGCGGATCAGACGAATGTCGCACTTGCGAAACCGCGGCTTTGGCATGGCGAAGAAGTAGTCCTTGCTGTCTTCATCGACGACCTGGTCGGCGAGGCGGAATTTCCCGTCAACGTGCGCCTGATAGAAGAAGTTGACGCGCTCGCGAAGGGCCTTGTCGATCTCGGGGGGAGCGGCTTCGGAGTCGGCGGCGGGCGGTGTGGACTGGCTCCAGCCAACAGTGCAGAGCGTCAGGAACACGCACGCAAGCGCTGGTCGGAAATACATCGAGATCAGGTTAGCAAGACTCCGCTTCGCGACGCGCCGCGCGCCGGTATAATTGGTTCAGGGCGCCCGTAGCTCAGTCTGGATAGAGCGTTTGCCTCCGGAGCAAAAGGCCGTAGGTTCGAATCCTACCGGGCGTACCAGACCTTTTCCCCGCCAATAATGGTGGAGCACGCCGCTCGTGTCAGCAGTTAACACCTAATCAGACGTTGGCCGCATTCGCAGTCCCGAGTCCGAAGCGCGCGGGTTTATATTTGTGTTGATGCGAATTCC
>JAICMB010000647.1 GCA_025929455.1 Bryobacteraceae bacterium
CCGTGCTGGCACTGCATACGTGCGCCGTGCCGCCCGCGCCGCTGGTTGTCAATGATAAGCCCGGCACGCCGCTGTCACGCGTAGCCAGACGCGTGATGCTCGAGACCAAGCAGTACCTGCTGCGTTCCAACGTGTACTATCGCACGTGGGAACTGTTGCACCACCACCACACGCAGACCGGAGGATAGCCGCGCATGGACCAGGATTTTGCGGGCAAGCGAGCCGTCGTAACCGGCGGCGCAAGCGGCATCGGACGCGCGACGGTTGAACTGCTCCGGCAACGCGGTGCGGATGTAGTAGTGCTCGATAAAGAAACGGACGTGCGGAACCGTGAGGCGCTCGAAGCGGCGCTGCGCGCTGCCACGCCGTTGGACATCGTCATCGCGAACGCGGGAGGGGGTAGCCAGGCAGAACTGCTTGCAACCGGCGACACGCTATGGAACGACACCATTGCGACCAACCTCACCGGCGTCTTTCATACCGTGCGCGGCGCTGCGGAGTTGATGAAGGCGCGCGGCGGCGCCATCGTGATCACGGCGTCTACAAACTCCTACGATGGCGAGGCCAACCTCACCGCGTACAACGCCAGCAAAGCCGGTGTGCTCGGGATCCTGCACACGGCGGCGAATGAACTGGGCCAATACGGCATTCGCGTGAACGCGGTGTGCCCGGGCCTGATCCGCACGCCGCTCACCGAGAATTATTTTTCGCGCCCCGAGGTACTGAAGCCGTACTTCCAGCACATCGCGCTGGGCCGCGGCGGCGAAGCCGCAGAGGTCGCGCAGGCGATTGTCTTTCTCGCATCCGATGCGGCTTCGTACGTCACCGGCGCCGCGTTGCTGGTCGACGGCGGGCAGATGGCGTCGAAGTTCGGCGTGTGGGACGAACAGCGCGCGCAGTTCGAAAACGGCCGCTGGCGTCTGAAATAACAGTGGGGCGGCCGGTCGCTTTTTGCCGGCTGTCCATTCCCTCAAATCAGCGACAGCGCCTCTCCAGAGCTGATAACTCTGCCCCCGCCCGCCACAAACTCATCGAACATATCGATCGCCTGATGCTTATCGAGCGCCTTCACGGCATCGCGCACGATCGCCACACTCTTTCCCCGCTGCAGCAGCCCGAACGCCGCGCAGCGCACGCAGATCTCGGTCACCACTCCGTAAACGACGAACGCATCGGCCCCCAGTTGCGCCAGCAGCGGCTCCAACTCCGTGGTCTCGAAGCAATCGAGCGTGCGCTTCGGCAAAAAGAACTGCCGCGAGGCATCGCCGATCAGCGTAGCCGCGGGCTTGCGCTGCCCGTCCGTGCCCGCGACGCAATGATGCGGATAAATGCGGAACTCGGGATCGTCCTCGGTGTGCGCATCCATGGTCGACACCACCGCGGGCGCTTTCTGATTCAGCATCGCGATCACCGGCAGAATCTCTTCGGCCCCCGGCACGTACAGCGAGCCGGCCGGATACATGAAATCGATTTGCGTATCTATGTCGAAGAAGACCGTGCGCATGGCAATCCCGCGCGAACCTCCGCCGCGAGATGCTGCAGGGCGCGGCTGTACTCCACAGGATAGCGCTGCCCGGTGTCGTAGAGGCTTCGCAAATGCGATGGCAGCGCGGCCACTGAGCGGGCCGCATACGCGCGCGCCTCGTGCACATCCGGAAGCGGTTCCACCAGCTTGCCGCGCAGCATCACGGGCCGCAACAGCGCCTGCGCCTGCGGTTCATCTGCACCGCAGCCCATGCACTCCCAAGAGCACGCGATCACATCGTGCGCCGCGAAGCGGAACACCTGTTTCGGCCCCGGCAGGGTGCTCTTCTCGTCGCTGTATTTGGCCGTGGCGCGGCCCGCGAGTTCCACGAGCTTATACACTACGCCGAGACTCGGCGCGTCGGCGGAAACAGCCAGTTCGGTGCCCACTCCGAACGCGTCGATAGGCGCGCCCGCCGCCGCATACTCCAGAATCTTGTACTCGTTCAGATCGCTGGTGGCCATGATCTTCGCGTCGCCCAGACCCGCATCGTCGAGAATTTGCCGCACCTCGCGCGAAAGCTCCACGATGTTGCCGCTATCCAGCCGCACGCCCCATAATGGTTTGCCGAGCGAGGCCGCTAGCTTCGCGCCCTCGATGGTGTCGTACGTATCGATGAGTTGCACCGTCTCGGGACCCAATAGCTGCTGCAATTGCGTGAACGCTTCGCGCTCGGTCGGGAACGACTGCACCCACGAATGCGCCGACGTGCCGAACACCGGAATGCCGAAGCGAAACCCCGTTTCCGTGTTGCTGGTTCCGATGCATCCGCCGATGTAGGCGGCGCGCCCGCCTAACGTGCCCGCCTCCGGCGTGTGGGCGCGACGCGTGCCGAACTCGACCACTGCGCGCCCGCCCGCCGCCGACACGATGCGCGCCGCCTTAGCCGCGATCGACGACTGAAATCCCACGCTGGCCAGCAAATACGTTTCGACGATCTGCGCCTCTATGAGAGGCGCGCGCACCGCGAGAAACGGCTCGCCCGCAAACAGCGGCGTCCCTTCGCGAGCCGCAAAAAGATCGCCTGTGAAACGAAATGCGCGCAGATAGTCGAAAAAACCCGCACCGGCATTCGCGAACTGCGGC
>JAICMB010000675.1 GCA_025929455.1 Bryobacteraceae bacterium
GGCGCGCGGCGCCGGGCGTGAGCGCGAGATGGCCATCCGCGGAATGCTGGGCGCGCCACGCGCCAGGCTGGTGCGCCAGATGTTGACCGAAAGCGTGCTGCTCGCGGCGCTCGGAGCGGTGCTGGGATTATCGGCCGCGTACTGGGGTGTGCGTGTCATCGCCGCGATTGGACCGGAGCACGTACCACGCTTGCGCGCCATCGGTTTGGATATTCGCGTCGTGCTCGCAACCGCCGGAACCGCGGTCTTATGCGGGCTGCTGTTCGGCTTGGTTCCGGCGCTAGCGGCATCCACACGGTCGCGCCGCGAAGGGCCGCCGCGCGGAAGCGGTGCGTTGATCGTCGTAGAGGTGGCGCTGACGTTCGTGCTGCTGGTGGGCGCGGGATTACTACTGCGGAGCTTTGCGGCGCTGGGGCGAGTCGACGCGGGCTTTTCCACCCACGGCGTGCTGACCATGAACACCGCGCTGTCCTACGGCAAGCTGATCGGTGCGCGGCGTTACGCGGCGTTTTACGAACGGTTCATTGAAAACCTGGAGCATGTGCCGGGCGTAAGCGCGGCCGGCGCGACATCCACCTTGCCGTGGACGGGCGCCATCGATAATGCGGTGTTCGGCATCGCGGGCCGCCCGCGGCCGGCGGCGAGCGACATGCACGCGCATTATCGCTATGTGTCGCCGGATTACTTGCGCGCGATGGGGGTGCCGCTGCTAGCGGGGCGCTCGCTTTCGACGTTGGATCATTTCGACGCGTCGAAGGTCGTGCTGGTCAACAAAACGCTGGCGCTGCGCTATTGGCCGTCGCCGCAGGACTGCATCGGGCAGCGCATCTATACGATGGACGACGCGAACACAGTGCAGACGGTCATGACGATCGTGGGCGTCACCGGAGACGTGAAGGACGGACCCACGGACGCGGGGGCACAGGCAGCGTTTTATGTGCCGTTCCTGCAGAGCCCCAGCTTCGGGAATTACGTGGTGCTGCGCTCGGCGCTGCCGCCCGAAGTGCTTGTGCCGGCGGTACGCGCGGTAGCGCGGCAAATGGGCGACGATCTCACTGTTCAGGAGATCCGGCCCATCGAGCAGGTCGTCGCCGGCGCGGTGGCAACGCAGCGGTTCGCGCTGCAAATGGCCGGGTTCTTCGCCGTGGCGGCACTGGGGCTGGCGTTGACGGGCATCTACGGCGTGATTGCGTGCACAGGACGCCGCCGCGCGCGCGAGATCGCGATTCGCTATGCGCTTGGAGCGACACCACTGGATACGTTTCGAATGATGACCGGCGAAGGCGTTCGCCTGATCATCGCGGGCTTGCTCATGGGCGCGCTGACAGCGGCCGCGCTCACGCGCGTGCTGGTGGGACTGCTGTACGGCGTGGGCGCCACCGATCCGTGGACCTTCGCCGCCGTCGCGATAATCCTCGGCGGAGTCGGCGCCGCTGCGTGCGTGGCGCCGCTGCGTGCGGTGTGGACGGAGCCGGTTAGCGTGTTGCGGCACGAGTGAGCACGCGTTAGCGCGGCCGCAACGCCAATTCTCGCAGATCTACAGTGTTCGCGAGCGGTCCGGCAACTCCGGCATTTCGGCATGCCCTGGCGCGGCGCTCGTATTCTTTCGCTTCGGCCTTGCGTTTCGTCGCACGGCACAGCGCGGCATACGTGCTGAGAGTGTCGGCCAGCGCGGGATCTGCCGGTCCAAAGTACGTTTCAAAGATATTCAGTGCGCGTCGAAGGTTCTCGCCTGCTTCGTCGAAATTCTTTAGACTCACATCGATGCGGGCCAAGTTCGTAGAAAGCGCCGCAAGGACGAGCTTGTACGGCGGTGTCAGGAATACGGCTTCACCGCTGGATACTGCGTTGCTCAGGTATCCCCGGCCCTCTTGTAGTCGTCCGGTTGCAATCAGAACCACTGCCAGATTATTGACTGCCAGGAACCATTCACTCGAGTGGCTGAGTCCGCAATGCTCCAGCATCGAGATCGCTTCGCGGCAGTAATTCTCGGCATCGGACGGCATATGCATGCGCCTCGCGATTTCGCCGAGTACGCTGAGGGCTGCGGCCGTTTCCGCCGATTCCCGGTGTAATTCGCGGTCCGCCTCAAGCGCCCGCTCCGCGAGTTCGCGGGCGCGCGGATATCTCCCGGCGTTCATGTACAGACTTGCCCAGTCCATCCACGTTCTGACCAGGTGCGGGTTCGGGTTGCCGCCAACGGACTCCAGCACGGCGCTCGCTTGCTGGAAACAAAGCTCCGCGTCGCGATCGCGGGAGAGCATGGTGTATGCGACACCCAAATGGTCGAGGCTAGTGCCGGCGGCCAGTCCGTCTCCCGCGGCCTTCGCGGCAGCGGCTGCGGCCCGGAACACGGCGGCGGCTTCGGTGAAGCGATTCTCAGTCATTAGCCGGTCGCCGTTTTCGAGCAGTTCGCGGGCGCCGGTGTTCGTCTCGCCCAATAAGCTGGGCGCGATTGTTGCAA
>JAICMB010000188.1 GCA_025929455.1 Bryobacteraceae bacterium
AGGAGATTTTGCCGGAGGTGGCGGCGATGAAAGGCGTCGCGCAGCCGCCGGAGTATCATCCCGAGGGCGATGTCTGGACGCACACGCTCATGATGCTGGACGGGTTGGACTCGCCGTCGATTACGCTCGCGCTCGGTGTGCTGCTGCACGACGTGGGCAAGCCGCCGACGTTTCGTATCGCGCCGGATCGTATTCGCTTCGATAGTCACGCCGAAGTCGGCGAGCGTATGACGCATGATATTCTCACGCGCTTGCGATTCCCAAATGACGTGGTCGCACAGGCCTGCGCGCTGGTGGCGAGTCATATGACATTTAAAGATGTGCCCAACATGCGCGAGAGCACGCTGAAGCGCTTTTTGCGGCTGCCGGCGTTCGGCGAGCATCTGGAGTTGCACCGGCTGGACTGCTCGTCGAGCCACGGCAATCTGAGCAATTACGAGTTCGCGAAAACCAAGCTGGAGGAGGCGCCGCCGGAGCATTTGCGGCCGCCCCGGCTGATTGGCGGGCACGATTTGATTGAGGCGGGATACCGGCCGGGGCCGCAGTTCTCGAAGATGCTGGAGGCCGTCGAGGATGCGCAATTGGAAGGGCGGATTCACTCGCGCGAGGACGCGATGGAGTTAGTCGCGGAGTTATTCGGCGGGGCGTAATGGGATAGCGTGCGCCGTTGCCGCTATCCTGAGACTTACATGCCATTCGCGCCGATTCCCGACGCCATCGAGGATTTCCGCGCCGGCCGTATGCTGGTCATCGTCGACGACGAGGATCGCGAGAACGAAGGCGACCTCACCATCGCCGCGGAAAAGGTCACTTCCGAAGCGATCAACTTTCTCGCCAAATACGCCCGCGGACTCATCTGCCTGGCGCTGAGCTCCGAGATTTGCGACGCCCTGGAGCTGCGTCCTATGACGCACCGCAACACCTCGCGCTTCGGCACCGCGTTCTGTGAATCCATCGAAGCCGCGGAAGGTGTCACCACCGGTATTTCGGCGGCCGACCGCGCGCGCACCATACGCACGGCTATCGCGCCCGGCGCACGCCCGCAGGATCTCGCGAAGCCCGGCCACATTTTTCCGCTACGCGCGCGGGAAGGCGGCGTGCTGGTGCGCGCCGGACAAACCGAGGCCGCCGTCGATCTCGCGCGTCTCGCCGGATTGCGGCCCGGCGGTGTGATCTGCGAAATCATGAACGAGGACGGCACCATGGCGCGCGTGCCGCAGCTCGAAACCTTCTGCGCACAACATGGCGTGAAGATGATCTCCGTCGCGAGCCTCATCCGCTACCGCCTGCAGCACGAACGCTTTCTCGTGCGGCAAGCGGAGGGCTGCCTGCGCACGCGTTTCGGCAGCTTCAAAACCATCGCGTATTCGAGCAGCTTCCTGCCCGAGCAGCATATGGTGTTGGTGCATGGCGACATCGAAGCGGCCGTCGCCGCAAACCGTCCCGTGCTGGTTCGCATGCACGCCCGCTGCCTGCTCGGCGACGTGTTCGGCTCGACCGAATGCGAATGCCATGGCGTTCTGGAGCGCTCGCTCGAGCGCATCGCGGAGGAAGGCGCCGGCGTGCTCGTTTATCTGCACCAGACCGGACCCGCGATCCGCGACCACCGCGCCGGCCCCAACGAGCGCAGAGCGCTGCACGAAGCCGGCATCGGCGCGCAGATTCTTTCGGATCTCGGTTTGCGGCAGATCCGTCTGCTTACGAATCATCCCCGCAAGGTGATCGGTCTCGACGCCTACGGTATCGAGATCATCGAACAGCTACCGGTTTAATTGTTAAGCGCGCGTGCAGACCCGCTCCCTAACGGTCGCGGCTCAGAAACCACCTACGAACAAGCGAGCCCCAGACCGGTCAACGAGCGCCGATACAGTATGCGCGGCAGCCCGGCGGCCGGGAACCGAGCACCAGGCCGGCACGTCCCTCGAACATAGGAATTAACAGCCGTACCTCTTCGGCACATCTTCCGACGGCGATCAGCACATCGAACAAGCGCGGCGGTATACTCGCCAATGTAGTGGCGATCACCGCACTGCCGCGATCTGGGCAGCGGCCGTCAAGCGTTGCGTGATCTCCGCCTTTTAGTAAATGGAAATGGAAGCAGTACAGGCAACCGCCGCGCCCGCCGCCAAGCGATCCGCCGTTGCCTTGATGGTTTATTGGGCGCGCGATCTTTTGCTCTCCGTCGTCATCGCGATCATCGTCATTTTGTTCGTGTATCAACCCGTCAAAGTTGAAGGCACCAGCATGATGCCCGCGCTCACGGATCAGGAGCGCATTTTCATCAACAAGTTCGTGTACCGCTTCCATATCGGCTCCATCGATCGCGGCAACATGGTGGTGTTCTGGTACCCGCACGACCCAAGCAAATCCTATATCAAACGCGTCATCGCCGTCCCTGGCGACCGCGTCCAGGTAGACCGCGGCACCGTTATCCTCAACGGCACGCCGCTCGAGGAAAGCTATGTTCCGGCCGAATACCGCGACCACGTTTCCATGGCGGCCGTGACCATCCCGGCGGGACAGTTCTTCGTCCTGGGCGACCACCGCAGCTCGTCGAACGATAGCCGCAACTGGGGCCTCGTCCCGCGCGAGTACATCTACGGGAAAGCTGTGTTCGTATACTGGCCGCCTGACAAAATGGGCGCTCTGAACTAAGCCGCATCCGACCGCGCCGGCGGCATTCGCCGTTAAAATGGTTAAAGTGCGCATCGAAAGCACCGCTCCACCCGCTTTTCCGTCCGGCTTCACAATCGGCGGCATCCACATCGCGCCCGCAACCGTACTCGCGCCGATGGCGGGCGTCACCGACACCGTTTTCCGCCGCTTGATGCGCGCGCAGGGCGGCTGCGGCCTGTTGATGACGGAGTTCACCAGCTCGCACGGCATCGTCGCGACGTCTAAAGCCAACAAACCCACGCGCACGTTTAAATATCTGGTTTTCGAGCCGGAGGAGCGCCCCATCTCCGCGCAACTGTTCGGCTCCGATCCGCAGGTGATGGCTGACGCCGCGAGCTTCTGCCAGGACCTGGGCTTCGATCTGGTCGACCTCAATTTCGGGTGCCCGGTGAACAAGGTCGTGAAGTGCAACGGCGGCTCCGGACTGCTGCGCGATCTGCCGTTGATGGAGAAGATCCTGCGCCGTGTGCGCGCGGCCATTTCCATTCCGTTTACGTGCAAGTTTCGCACCGGTTGGAACGATCGCGAGCTGGTGCACGTAGACATCGCAAAGCTCGCCGAGGACTGCGGCCTGCAAGGCATCGCGCTGCACGCGCGCACCCGCGAGCAGGGTTACAGCGGCACTGCCGACTGGGCGAGAATCGCCGAGATCAAGGCCGCCGTGCGCATCCCGGTGATCGGCAACGGCGACATCGTTACTCCCGAAGACGCCGTACGCATGGTGCGCGAGACCGGATGCGATGCCGTCATGATCGGCCGCACCGCTTCCTCGAACCCGTGGATATTCCGCCAGATCGAATCCTACGTACGCCGCGGCACGTATGAGATTCCGCCGGAGCGCGCGCGCTACGACATCATGCGTACCTACTACACGATGTTGGTGGCACAGGGCGAGAAGGACGCTGTCGGCAAAATGAAGCAGTTCGCGACCTACTTCACGCATGGCGTTCGCAACGGATCGCGCCTGCGGGTAGACATTTATCACGCGAGCGAGCCCGCGCAGATCCTCGACCTCGTCGACCGCTTCTTTGAACAGGAGCTCGCCGCTGCCGTCGCCTAACCTGTTCGAGACGGGCGGCCCTGCGGCGGCCGATCTCGATCCATCGAAACTCAAAAAAGTGCAGTTGATCACCGACGGCGCGTGCCTCGGAAACCCGGGCCCGGGCGGTTGGGCGTGCGTGCTGCGCTACGGCGAGAAGCATCGCGAGATATTCGGCTCCGAACCGCACACGACGAATAACCGCATGGAGCTGACCGCCGCTGTCGAAGGCCTGAAGGCACTTCGGGAGGCGTGTCAGGTAACCGTCGTGACCGATTCCAGCTATCTGAAGAACGGCATCACAACCTGGATTCACGGCTGGAAACGCAACGGCTGGCGCACGCGCGAGAAGAAGCCGGTGGTCAACCAGGATCTGTGGCAAGCGCTCGAACGCGAAGTGGAGCGGCACGTCACGAAGTGGGAGTGGACCAAGGGTCACGCGTCGCACGCCGATAACAACCGCTGCGACGAGCTTGCCAGCATGGCCGCGCGCACGCAAACACGCAGTTCCTGAACATGAGTAAAAACCAAATCAAGGCACTTCTGTTTGACTACGGCATGGTGCTGTGCCGGCCGCAGCCGCCCGCGATCATGCACGAGATGGCGTCGCTTCTCGACATGGATGACGCGCGCTTCATCGAGCTGTATTGGCGCTACCGCTTGCCCTACGACCGCGCCGACATGGACACGGCGACGTATTGGAACACGACCACCGGGCGGGAGCTCGATCCGGCGTTGATCGAAAGGCTATCGGCGCTCGATGCCAGGAGTTGGGGAGAGCCTTGCGAAGAAACGCTGCAGTGGGTGCGCAACGCCGGGAGCGCGGGGTTGAAGACGGGGCTGCTGTCCAACATGCCCTCGATTCTGAAGAACTATCTCGAGAACGAATGCACCTGGTTCCCGCGCTTCGATGCGACGACGTACTCGTGCGATCTGCGTGTGTGCAAGCCCGATGCGCGCATCTACCTGCATGCAGTCGAGGCGCTGAACGTGCAACCGTCCGAAACCTTATTCTTCGACGACCGCGCCGAGAACGCGCGCGGCGCGGAACGGGCGGGTTTGCAAGCCATCCACTTCCACTCCCCCGAACAAGCCGCCCGCGAGGCCCGCGACCACTTCGCAGTCGAGTTGTAGGCTATCCGGGCGTTGAGACCAACCTAGCGGCAGCCTCGAGATGCTGGTGCTGTCCACCGGCTAATCCCGCTAATCTGTTATCAGGCAAATGCCGGTACGTGCTGGTAACAGAGAGAAAAGCTATGGCGACGATCAAAATCGACATTCCCGAACCGCAGGCCGCCGCACTCACCGCGAAGGCGAAAGCGCAGGGCATCACGTTGCAGGACTGGTTCCGGCAAGTGGCTGAGCGGGAAGCCGCGTCTGTGGCCGCCGAGATATCTGAGTCGCACCTGCAAATGACGGACCCGGACGAATGGGCGCGCCGGTTTCATCAATGGGCCGAAAGCCATGACCGGACGAAGCCGCCGCTGCGGGATGAAGCCCTCAGCCGCGAAGGCATCTATCCAGACCGTGTTTGATCGATGCTTGTCGACACCAGCGCGATTATCCGCACCTTGCAACCCAACCATCCGCTTTACCCCCTGGCCGAGGCGGCCATCCGGGAATTGCCGAGGCATGGGCGGAAACTGCACGTCACGCATCAGAACCTTGTAGAAACATGGGCCGTGGCAACGCGGCCAGTGACGGCTAACGGGCTGGGAATGTCGGTAACGGAAGCCGCCGCAGAATTGAAGCGGCTGAAAAGTTTTTTCAATGTTCTTGCCGAATCGGGCGACACATACGATGTCTGGGAGTCTCTCGTTGTCCAGCATCGCATTAGCGGCAAAGCCACGCATGACGCGCGGCTGGTCGCTGCGATGAAGGTCTACGGACTGGATTCCATCCTTACGTTCAACACAGCGGATTTCAAACGCTTTCCCGGCATCGAGGTTGTACATCCCGCCGAAGTCGTCTCAAACGCCTAATCGATGCACCGCCCTGTTTAAAAAACTAAAACCGCTCGCTCACACTCGCGGCTCAGAGGCCGGCTCCCGTAACTACAACAGCTTACTGGGCCCAGCCCGGTAGGGAGGGAGCAGTAACAGGGGAATTCAAGCGCAAGCGCGCAAAAAAAGGGCAGCCGGCGAACCGGCTGCCCTACTTGCTTTACTTCTGATGAAGATTAGAAGTTAAACTTCAGTACGCCTTGGATGTTCCGCTCGCCCTGCGCGCCACGGATTTGCCCGAACAGCGGCGACGTGATGGTCTGCGACGCCGGGCTCGAGAAGATCGGGGTGTTCGTCAGGTTGAAGGCTTCGGCGCGGAACTCGAAGTACTTCGTCTCCGTCACCGGGAACCTCTTGCCGAGCGAAAGGTCGAAACGGGTCATGCCCGGTCCGCGCACGATGCCGACACCCGCGTCGCCGAAGGTGTGCGGCGCCGGAACGGCATAGGCGGAAGGATCGAGCCACAGTGCGCCCGGTCCCACTTCGTGCGGATCGTGCGGTGTGCCGACCACATCGGCGCGGAAGCTGCGCGCGCCCGTGCCGGACGGATCGCCGCTCATCTTAATGGTCAGCGGGAAGCCGGTATGGGCGCTGAAGATGCCGCCCGCCTGCCAGCCGCCCAGCAACGCGTCCACGCCGCGGTTCCAGTTGGAGCCGAACTTCTTGTGCTGCCCGAACGGCAGCTCATAGACAAACGAAGCCGACACCATGTGCTTGGCGTCGAAGTAGGTCGGGCCCCACTCGGCGCGTTGATTGTACAGGTTCTGCCAGTAAGCCGACTGACTGCCGGCTTGCCCGCCTTCCCCGTAGTAGCCGATCGCATCCGACATGCCGTGCGACCAGGTGTACGCGATCTGATACTCCAGACCCGAACTGAACCGCTTGCGCAGCGTGGCCTGCAGCGCGTCATAGCGCTGGTTGCCGATCGA
>JAICMB010000527.1 GCA_025929455.1 Bryobacteraceae bacterium
CAGTTCATCGGCGTGATGACCGATCCCTTTCATGCTGGCGGAGCCGGCGCGGCGCCGAATTCCGGCACGGCCGGATATGCCGATGAAACCCAGGCCTACGCCGCGAACAAGCGTGACGCTTATGCGATGTTCACCAAGGCTCCGCCGGTCGCACCAAGTTTCGAGCAGCGGTGGAGCGTGTGGGCCGCTGGCTTTGGCGGATCGCAGACGACGAACGGTGATCCCGCTGGCCTCGGCTCGAACGATACGCGCAGCAGCATTTATGGGACGGCGGTCGGGGCCGACTATCGCTTCTCGCCTAACACGATCGCGGGCTTCGCGCTCGCCGGCGGCGGCACGAATTTCAGCGTCAATACGCTGGGCAATGGCCGCTCTGATTTGTTCCAGGCCGGCGCGTTCGTTCGTCATGACATCGGCGCTGCCTACATCACCGGCGCGCTCGCCTATGGCTGGCAGGACATCACGACCAACCGCACTGTCACCGTCGCGGGCCTCGATCAATTGCGCGCCCAGTTCAACGCCAATGCGTATTCAGGGCGCGTGGAGGGCGGCTATCGTTTCGTCGCGCCGTGGGTTGGCGGCATCGGCATCACACCCTACGCAGCGGGACAGTTCACCACCTTCGATCTGCCGGCCTACCTGGAGCAGGCGATCGTCGGCTCAAACCAGTTCGCGCTCGCCTACAATTCCAAGAGTGTCACCGATACGCGCAGCGAATTGGGTCTCCGCAGCGACAAGTCCTTCGCGATGGCCAACGGCATCTTCACGCTGCGCGGCCGTCTCGCCTGGGCGCATGATTACAATCCGGACCGTGCGATCGCAGCGACGTTCCAAACCTTGCCCGGAGCATCCTTTGTCGTGAACGGCGCAAGGCCGGCGTCCGACTCCGCGCTCACCACGGCATCTGCCGAATGGAAATGGCTCAACGGCTGGTCGGCTGCTGCAACCTTCGAGGGCGAGTTCTCCAACGTCACGCGCTCCTACGCCGGCAAGGGCGTGCTGCGCTACCAGTGGTAAGAGCCTGCCGCTACCGCGAGGAAGAGGCCGAAGGAGTAATGCTTCGGTCCTGTACGGGGCGCAGCGACTCGATGCTCTCCGCTAGCTCACGGCCACATGGATGATGCATTCGACGCGCGCAACGCGGTTGAGGCAGCGGCGCGCGTAGCAATGGCGGATCAGACCGCTTTTGGCGGATGTGTTAGCCGTGCCGCAAAGGTTGAGAAGGCGGAAATCGCGGCGCTGCATCGGGCGCCGCAAGCAATAGCGCGCTGCGCTGTGTGGAAGAACTACACGCGGGGCTGTTGGCGACGTGTCGGGCTCTCTACGGAAGTTTCGCAGCAAGCCACCTATCGCACCGCTAATCTTCTTCCGCTTCCAACCTGCCCTGAGACCGTCCGCGACCGGATTGCAGGCGGGATGATCCCGAGCCGGACGAAGGCACGGAAAAAACAGCGGCCGCCTCGATCTCTTTCAGTTCGGCCCGAATGCGGCGCGCCGTTCGCATGGCGCGCTTGATGTTCGGGTTCTGCGAGTCTTCATCGAAGAACAGGAGAACCTCGCAACACGGGCACTGGCGCGAATAGCCGTTCTGCAGGCGCTTCGCGCGTTCACGAAACACGTTCTTGCAGCGAGAGCAGTTGACCTGAACGGAATCTTCCATCGAAATCACGGCCGGGTTCGGAAACGGCCACAAGGCTAGGCAACGCCTCGTTAAGGAACCGGAAACGAAGCGGCCGACTTTGTAGGTAACTCTATCGGCGTCTCGCGATCAGCACGCCAAGCAGGAAAGCGATCGCCAGCGAATGCAGCGGCGCTTCGCGCGTCACCCTGCGCAGGGTGTTGGCGAGTCTGCGTTTCGCGGACACCAACTTGTCTTGCTCGCCGCTCAGCACGCGCGCCGCATTGTCGGCGGCCTGCTGGATGCGCCTGTCCTCGGGCGATACCACACCCGCACTGACATCAGTCATGTCGATCATCCCTGTCAAACCTTCAGCCGGCCAGATGATGCGCGGCCGCAAAGATCACGGCGGCGCAAACGATCATGGCAGAGACCACGCCTGCAAAACTGCGCAAAAGCTCGGATCGCGTCAGATGTCTCGTCATTCGCGAACTCCTTGCACGGGTCTAAAACGATGGGCCGCGTCGGGGGTTCCATTTGCAGGGCAAGTCGGACCGTGGTGGCTAACTCGTGTGCTTTTCATTCCTCCATACGAGGCTGCGGCTGCACGACGCACCCGGTATTCAGGACGGTCCTGACCGGCGTCGCCCGCTACCGGCTCAAAGGCAGTATTAAATTAATCAAGGTTGGATTTAATCCTGTCGCAATCCGCAATAATTATTGAGTATCTTGCGAGACGGGCCTTTCGTTAAGAAAGCCGCGGGCATTCGAGACTCTTTTTCGATTGGGGGATTTCCCACATGTGCGGAATTATCGGCATCTTGGGTCGCGGCCCGGTCGCGGAGCATCTCGTCGATTCACTGAAACGCCTCGAATATCGCGGCTACGATTCCGCAGGTGTCGCGACGCTGGAGGGCACTACGCTCGAGCGACGCCGCGCCGAGGGCAAGCTGAAAAATCTCGAAGCGCGGCTGAAGGCAGCGCCGCTTCAGGGACACACCGGCATCGGCCACACCCGCTGGGCCACCCACGGCAAACCGACCGAGAACAACGCTCACCCGCACGCGACGGAACGCGTGGCGGTGGTTCACAACGGCATCATCGAGAATTTCCGCGAACTGCGCGAGGCGCTTGAAAAAAGGGGCTCGGTCTTCAAGACAGAAACAGACACCGAAATCGTGCTGCATCTGGTCGACGACATGATGCAGCGGGGCGTCAAGCCCGTGGATGCGGTGAGGGCGGCGTTGTCGCAGCTTCGTGGCGCATTTGCGCTCGGCTTCATCTTCTCCGGCGATGACGATCTGATGATCGGCGCCCGCAACGGGCCACCGCTCGCGATCGGGTTCGGCGACGGCGAGATGTATCTCGGCTCCGATGCCATCGCGCTCGGGCCCTTCACCGATATGGTGGCCTATCTCGAGGACGGCGATTGGGTGGTGATGACGCGCAAGGGCGCGACCTTCTACGACAGAAGCGGCGCAGTCGTGCGTCGCGAAGCGCATAAGCAAAGTGCAGCCGCCTCGCTGATCGACAAGGCCAACTTCCGCCATTTCATGGCTAAGGAGATCCACGAGCAGCCGGAAGTGGTCGGCCACACGCTGGCGCGCTACGTCGACATGGGAAGCGAGCGGGTGAGTATGCC
>JAICMB010000174.1 GCA_025929455.1 Bryobacteraceae bacterium
GCGCTGCTGGCCCTTCCGGGCGTCGAGATAACCGCCATCTCGGATGCGTACCAGGGCCGTATTGAGCGGACGCTGGAACGGACCGGGAAGCGTCCCAAGGTCCGGCGTGACTACCGCGAAATAATCGCCGATCCGTCGATCGACGCCGTCGTTATCGCCACACCTGACCACTGGCATCGAACCATGGTCGTCGAGGCGGTAAATTCCGGAAAGGATGTTTACTGCGAAAAACCGCTCACCTATCGCACGTCCGATGGCGCCGCCATCATCGATGCCGTCCGCACGCATAAGCGCATCGTGCAGGTCGGTAGCCAGGACATGAGTTCCGCCCTCGCCGTCAAGGCGAAAGAGTATATCCGTTCCGGCAAACTCGGCCAGATCACGTTTATACGCGCCGCGTACAACCGCAATACCGCCTCCGGAGCTTGGATCTACCCGATCCCCCCGGACGCCAGTCCCGAGACGGTGAACTGGGATGCGTTCCTTGGCTCCGCGCCTAAGCGGCCGTTCGACTTGCACCGCTTCTTCCGCTGGCGATGTTTCCGCGATTACTCCGGCGGTATAGCGACGGACCTGTTCGTACATTTGTGTACGACCATTCACTACGTAATGGATGCCAAAGCGCCCGCACGTGTTGTCGCCGCCGGCGAACTGTATCGCTGGAAAGATCGCGACGTCCCCGACACGCTGAACGCCATTCTTGAATACCCTGAGGGCTTCACCGTCACGCTCAGTTCCACGTTCAACAATCAAAGCGGGACCGAGCAGGGCCTGCAAATCCTCGGGACGGAGGGCAGTCTTATTCTGGGCGGCGGTCTTACGTTCCGCGCCGAGAACGTCATCGAGGACAACCGCTGGATCGTGGAAAGCTGGCCCTCGCGCCTCGAACAAGCTTACTACCGCAACTCCGGTGTGCGCGCGGCAGAACTCCCGTCCACATGGCCCGACAAGACCATCGCCTCGGCCGAGCAGTATAAGGAGCAGGGCCGGGATACTACCGAGGTGCATATGTCACATTGGCTCCATTCGATTCGCAGTCGCGAACCGTATTGGGAGGACGCCACGGCGGGCCATCGTGCGGCGGCTTGCGCACATATGATCAATCAATCGGCACGCGAGCATAGAACTTTAGAGTGGGATTTCGCGCGCGACGATATAAAAGTTTAAGCTCGCGCCACGCACCTGGCTAAAGTTGCGGGCATAGTGAGCCGATCCATATGCCATGGATGCGCTCGCGCGAGCCGCGCCGGCAGTCACCGCCGCTGGCGGGCGCGACCGGCCGCTGCGCTGGTTTGCCGCGCTAAGCCCGTCACTAGCCGACGTTTTCTTTGTCGCGGTCATTGTTTGGTTGTTTGCCGCGCGAGCCGGCGGGTGGTCCGGTCTGCTCGCCGACGGCGACACCGGCTGGCACCTGCGCACCGGCGAGTATGTGCTCGCGCATCACGCCGTACCCGCGCGGGATCTGTTTTCGTTTTCAAAACCCGGTGCGCCGTGGTTCGCGTGGGAGTGGGGCTCCGATGTCATCTTTGCCGCGCTGTGGCATGCGTGCGGCCTCAAGGGCGTGGTCCTGCTCGCGGCGGCATCCATAGGCGCTTACGCCTTAATCGTTTTACGATATGCGATCTGGTGCGGCGCGAACGCGTTCGCGGCGCTGCTCCTTACGCTTGTAGCCGTCAACGCGTCGAGCGTGCACTTCCTGGCGCGGCCGCATGTATTCACGCTCGTGCTGTTCCCGACCGCGCTATGGATCCTCGATGCCGGTCTGCGCACAGGCTCGCGCAGCGTTTTTGTCCTGGTGCCGCTGACAGCCATTTGGGCGAATCTGCACGGCGGATTTGCTCTGTTCTTGGTCGTGTTGGGCTGTGCCGCGGTCGGCACGGCATTCCAAAGTTCATGGCGCTGGGATGCGATCCGGAACCCACTCCTTCTGTTTGCAAGCTGCACCGCCGCTACGTTTTTAAATCCTTACGGATGGCGCCTGCACCAGCACATCGGTGCGTACCTGTACGCGGATTGGCTCCGCGACCTGGTACAGGAGTTTCAGGCTCCCACGTTCCGCGGAGAAGGACAAATTCAGTTTGAGTTGCTGCTGTTTGCAGCGTTATTCGCGGTGGTTTTGCTGGTCCGGGACCATAGGCGCGACTGGACCGCAGCGCTCCGTCTCGTTGTTCTGGCACACTGCGCCTTGATCAGTTTGCGTCACGCACCCCTGTTTGCGGCCGCGGCCGCTCCTGTCGTTGCCGCGGAGGTGACGCGGCTCTGGCGCGCTTTGGCGCAGTCTAGTGGGGCTGGCTCAACAGCTGCAGTCCTGTGCCGTATCGGAGATGACGCGGGCGCTGCATTTTCACGAAACACCGCGTGGGCCGGCGTGGCCGTCGCACTCCTCGCAGTCGCGCCGTTCGACTGGCCGCGAGACTTTCCGCCGGCTCGCTTTCCGATCGCCGTCGTCGACCGGTATGCGGACATACTCGTCCGGACGCGACTGTTTACGACGGATCAGTGGGCTGACTACTTAATTTACCGGCTCTACCCGCGGCAGCGAGTTTTTTTGGATGGCCGTACGGATTTCTACGGTGAGCGGTTAAGTCGTGAATACGTGAAGTTGATGCGGCCGTCCTCGGATTGGAAGGAGGAACTCGCCCGCCATCACTTCGATGCCGTTTTACTACCGTCCGACTGGCCGCTCGTCGAGCTTCTGAAGACGGATTCCGGCTGGCGGCTCGTGTATGAGCGGAACCGCGCGCTCCTATTCGTCAAAACGGATTTCGACAGCGTAACGCGCTCCCCACGCGAAGAGAATACGAATATTTTTGCATTCAGCGCCTATTGAAAAACCTGAGTTTTGCCGAACTATTGGTAGGAGCACGATGATGGACCTCCCCAGCACGCGGCAACAGCACCGGCCATGGATGGTGCCGGCACAATTAGCGAATCCAGACTGTCACATACAGCACCAAATCGAACTGCTGTCCGCGTGTGCCCTCGGGTCCGAGGAGTTCCGGTTATGAACGCGCAGCTCTGTGCGTGTGCTGTTATCGGGCTCGCTGCATCCATCGAGGACTTGGCGCTTCGCCGCATTTCAAACTGGATTTCGGCGACCGCATTCGCCGCGGGTGTAGCGATTCAGTCAGTTGCCAATGGTTGGACCGGTGCGCTTTCAGCAGTTGGCGGCTGTGCGGCCGGTTTCGCAGTATTTCTGCTCTTTTACATTCTGGGCGGCATGGGTGGCGGCGACGTGAAACTGATGGCCGGTTTCGGAGCCCTGCTCGGGGCCGCACGCCTTTTGCAGGCCGCGCTGTGGACCGCCGCAATCGGCGGCATTATGGCAGCGGCTTACCTGCTCGTTGCTTATTTGCGCGCTCGCATGCGCCACGATACTTCCTCTGCGGCTCCGCGCGCGATCCCATACGCGCCGGCGATTGCCGTCGGAGCGCTACTAAGTTTGGTGCCTCAAGGGTGAGTCCCTGCACACGGAGACGCGGCTAGATGGACCGTAGATTTCTGACCGTTTTAGTCGTAAGCCTTGTTTTTGCGCTTGTGGTTTCCGCCATGTTTTATCAATTCACGAGCCGCGGGCCGTCGCGGCCGAAGGCGGGACCTTCTGACGAAAGAGACGTTGTGATCGCAGCCCGGGCGCTCGGTGTCGGGGCGACCATCAAGGCCGCCGATATCAAAACCGTTAAGATTCCGGCAGCGGCACTGCCCAAGAACGGATTCACTAATCCACGCGATGTACTGGACCGCCCCGTCGCGAGCCCTATTCTCGCAGATGAACCGATTCTCGAAGGCCGTCTCGCCGCCAAGGGCAGCGGTGTGGGCCTGGCGCCGGTCATACCCGTCGGTATGCGCGCGGTCGCCGTCAAGGTGAACGAGGTCGCCGGTGTCTCGGGGTTCGTGCTGCCTGGGATGCGTGTGGACGTGCTCGTCACTGGACATCCTCCGGACAACAGCGGTGTATACACAACCACTTGCTTGCAGGACATTCTGGTCCTGTCGGCCGGCACCGTCATACAACCGGATGCTAAAGGGCAGGCAATCCCCGCACCCACCGTCACACTGCTAGTTTCTCCCGAGCAGGCCGAAACCCTCACGCTCGCGAGCAGCGAGGGCCGTATTCAGCTAGTTCTCCGCAACGGCGGTGACAACGCCATTGCAAAAACGTCTGGACACGACCTGCGCGACCTATACGGAGTCCGAACAGTGCGCACCGACGCTCCACCTAAAAAGCCCAGGCGCATCGAAGCAGTTGCTGTCCACGCAGGTGCACCAGCGCCGGAACAGGTGATCGTAATACGTGGAACGAAGAAGAGTGTCGAAACCATAAGTCTGCATGCGCCGGAGGAGTCGCGATGACCTTCTTCTCCCGGAGCTTTGCGACCGCGGTTGCCTGCCTTTGGCTCGTGAGCCCGCTCGTACGTGCGGAGCACACCGAATCTATACAGCTCACAGTCGGCAAAAGTATCGTCCTCGATGTCCCGTCACCGGTTGCCCGCATATCGACAAGCAATGCCGACGTCGTCGACCCATCCCCCGTCACCTCACGACAGATATTGGTGCAGGGCAAGTCGTTCGGAACCGCAACGCTGGTCATCTGGAGTAAGGATGGCAGCCGGTCTTTTTACACCGTTACGGTCGAACAAAACCTCGATCCGTTGCGGCGTCTGCTGCACGATACGTTCCCCGGTCAGGACATCTCGGTCGAATCCTCGCGCGATTCCGTTTCGCTGTACGGCCATGTCGCGAGCAAAGAAATCGCCGACCACGCCGCGGCACTCGCCGCAGGGTTCGGTAAGACAATTGTCAATAACTTGCAGGTCGCCGCGCCCGCGGAAAAGCAAATCTTGCTGCGAGTGAAGTTCGCGGAGTTGGACCGCATGGCGTCCGACCAGTTCGCGGTTAACCTGACTTCGACCGGCTCGGGGAACACGGTCGGAGGCGCCACAACGGGCCAGTTCGCATCGGCGAACCCAACGCAACTGCGCTCAGCAATAGGCGCGCCAACGAGCGGTACTACGAGCCAATTCACGATATCGGACGCTCTCAACATTTTTGCGTTCCGGCCGGATCTGAACCTCGCCGCATTCATAAAGGCCCTGCAAAGCCAGAGCCTGCTGCAAATCCTTGCCGAGCCGAACCTTGTCACAACCAACGGGAAAGAAGCCAGCTTCGTGGTAGGCGGAGAATTCCCCGTGCCTGTCATGCAGGGCGGCACCAATGGGGGATCAATCACGATTCTGTTCCGCGAATTCGGCGTGCGCCTGAACTTCACGCCGGTCTTGACCAGCAATAACACGATCCGTCTGCACGTCCGGCCGGAAGTTTCCACGCTCGATTTCACCAACGCCGTATCGTTCAACGGTTTCACGATTCCCGCGTTATCTACGCGCCGAATGGAAACGGACGTCGAGCTCGGAATCGGACAAACCTTTATTATTGCCGGGCTCTTGGACAACCGTGTAACCGAATCGCTGTCCCGCGTTCCCGGCTTGGCGAGCCTTCCCATTCTCGGTGCCCTGTTCAAAAGTCGCGACCAGAAGAAAAGCCGCACCGAACTCGTCGTGATGGTGACACCCGATATTACGCGGCCGGTGAGTGTTGCCGCTGCATCGGCGGCCCTGCCCACGTTTCCTCACAGCTTTCTTGTCCCGGTGACGCCCGACGCCGAGCCGCGTAAGGATGCGCCCGCACCAAACAAGAACAGGAAAGGTAAACGGAAATAGCGATGTCCACCGCCCTGACCGCACTGTTGATTTGTCCCGACCGCGACCTCATGGTCCAGTTCCTTTCCGCTGTGGCGGATGCACGAGTATTTCAGGTAGTCGCCGAAATGCGCTCGTATCCGTCGCTGCAGGCGATGGACGTACGCCTGCGCCAACTTCGCCCCGACGTCGTGCTCATGGACGTGGCAAGCGACCTGGAAACGGGTGCGCACCTCATACGTGTAGGTGCATCGCTACCTTCGGCTCCTCGGTTTGCCGGAATCCACCATTCGAACGATTCTGAGGCTGTACTGCAATCGTTACGTGCGGGGGCGTGCGAATTCCTGTTTCTACCGTTCTCAACCGTCATGCAAGAAGCGGCGGCGGTCCGTCTGCGCCGTCTTTGTTCGCCGGACGGGACAACGAGCGAAGCATCCGGGAAAGTCGCGGTTTTTGCCAGTGCCAAGCCCGGCTCCGGCGCGTCGACGATCGCCACACAGTTGGCTTTCATCTTACAGCGCCAAACTGGCGGTCATGTTCTGCTCATCGACCTCGATACCGCTGGCGGGTCTATCGGATTCTACGTCAAGTTACGCCACGACGCCTCCGTGCTGCAGGCGCTGGAGAACGCGGATCAGCTCACGCCGGCGCTTTGGAGCGAGTTCGTCTGCGACGTGGGTGGCCTGGAGGTGCTTGGCGCGCCCGAAGCGCCACACTCGGAGCCCGTCGACGCGGCCGCGCTACACGGCCTGTTGCAGTTCGCCCGCTCGCGCTACGACTGGATCCTGCTTGACGTTCCCGCCGTTTTCCAACGCTCCAGTTTGATGGCGATGTCGGAATCCGATTTGGCGTTCCTGATTTCGACCCCCGAGTTACCGAGCCTGCACCTCAGCCGAAAAGCCGTCAACCTGCTCGTGCAGCTTGGGTTTCCGCGCGAGCGTTACCGCGTAGTCCTGAACCGCACGAAGCGTGGCGACCGGTTCGCGCCCGGAGAAATGCACGCCTTGCTCAACGCGCCGGTGTGCGCCTGTGTACCCAACGATTACTTTGCCCTGCACCGCGCCGTAACGTTCGGCCAGGCCGTCGACCCGCATTCGCATTTATCACGTTCTCTCGAGTCGGTCGCGCGAACTTTGACCGATGCCACCGCGGCACCCGTGCCCACGGCGCTTTCCACGACGAGGTAAAGAAGGACCATGCTGCAGACCTACGAACCGTCTA
>JAICMB010000670.1 GCA_025929455.1 Bryobacteraceae bacterium
CTCGCCGGCTACGGCGTATTGCAACACCGCAGAATCTCCACACGCGCGCGGCTTCCGAAGTGGCGCAGCCAGTCTCCGCTGGCTGCGCATCGCCCGTGTCCATGCGATGTGTGGTGTAGGCTTGCAGCTCCGCTACCGGGTGAGGCAGGTTTTCAAGCTGGGCCGGTTTCCAACCGGCCTCGCGCTGCGCCAGCAAGCGTTTTTGCGTGAGAGCGGGATCGGATTTTCGACGCTGACTTTCGAGGGTGCGGCCGCTGTACGTTGGCTTCGTTTTCCCGCCGCCCCACCGGCCCCGTAACATTCACGGCCGCGACGGGGTCAGACCTTTAGGTGACCCATGCTTTCAAGAACCTGCGCTAAGTGCGGCGCGACCAACCGCATTCCCGCGCGCCATCTCGGCGACACCGGCAAATGCGGTGCCTGCAAGAATGCGCTGCCGCCGCAAAGCGAGCCGCTTGATGTCGACGAGCAATCGTTCGACGAAATCGCGCGCGAAGCTACCGTTCCCGTGCTCGTCGATTTCTGGGCCGCTTGGTGCGGGCCATGCCGCATGGCAGCGCCCGAAGTGAAGGCGCTGGCACACGAGATGGCCGGCAAAGCGGTGGTCATGAAAGTCGACACGGAGAAATATCCGCAGCTTGCCGCGCGTTATAGCGTGCAGTCGATTCCGAATTTTGTCGTGCTGGTGAACGGGCACACGGCACTACAGCGTGCCGGGCTGGCGCCGCGAACGGAAATGCGCCGCTGGCTTGAAAGTGTTCTCGTTCAGAAATGAAACCGCGCATGGGCATGCGCTTGGGACAGGAAAATGCCGCGTAGCAGCGGCCGTGAATGGCTGGCCTAATGCGTGGCTTCGGAAAGTATGGCTTCCGAACGCGCCACGAGCTCGCGAATACGCGCCAGATGCTGCAGCGTAGATGATTCGTGCTCCGGCGTGATCATTTCCAGATAGTACGCAATGGTTTCGATCGCGCTGAGCGGCTGTCGCAGATCATGTGCGAGTGTTCCGGGGTACGGCACATCCGTTGGTACTGTTTCTGTCGAAAAGAATTGTCGTCCAGGCACTGCAATGGTATGGGGATCGGTCATGCGATTCCTCTTTCGTTTCGGCCTCGGCCCTGCTCCTCGGCCTGTCTATACCGCCCTGTTCGCCACAGGGCTATTCACTTAGGGAAGACTTTTTATATCGCGTGTGGACGTTCGAGTCAAGGAAAATAAATCGTGCGTTCACAACGCGCTGCTACCGCGCCGCGATGCTTTCGATTTCGTAGACCTGCGGCGGCGCGTTGCAGGCCGGTGTCCAGTGAAAACGCGTGCGCGCGGGCGCCTGTTCGATTGCAATTTCACCGGCGGCATCGAGGATCACGGCCGCCGCTAAACGCACCGGCAGCGGCCCGCGGCGTGCAACGCGAATCGCCGTCGATTGGTGTTTTTCGCCAAACGCGCGCGACGCCCGGCTAGGGATCACTTCCGATGGGCCTTCGACAATAAGCCGGCAGCGCGCATGCGGATCGCCGCGATGCCAGAACTGCTCGATCAGATGGGCGCCTTGCGGTCCTAGGATTTCATCCGCAATCAACAGTAGTCCGGGAGTAGCGAGCCACACGCGGCGGTGGTGCGCGAATCCGCGATACTCGCACACGGCATCGAGGTAATCGCCCTCACGCGCGCTGCGCCATTCGCGAATGTTGACGCGTGGCTGATCCGCCCAGCGAAATGCGTTGACGGGCGTCGCCTGATCTAGTCCGTCGATGCGGACGGTACTGTGTGCCGCCGAGCCACGAAACCAGTTGCGGTCGGCGCCCATGTAGGTGAATGTGCCGGGATCGAGCAGGACGTCGTGCGGGCCGTTGCGCACGACGACGCCGAGCGTGTCGGAATGGCTATGGCCGCTCGCGCCGGGACCGAACGGGCCTGCATCGGCGATGACCTGGCGGTCGTTTTGGAACATGATGGCGAGACCGGAATCGGAGAACAGGTGTGAGCGGTACGGCGCGGGTTCCACAGAAGGTTCTGCAAGAATTTTCGGGCCTAGCCACCAAGCGGCGATTTCATAAAGATTTTCACGGGCGCCGGCCCACTCTGGTTTAGCCAGCAGCGCGCTCGCGCAGGCCAGCGTGGCGTTGCCAAAACGTTCGCGCGATCCGTACGGGTGGAAAAAGCGCCCGCCGTCGTCGTCGCCGAGAAACGGAAGGCGGCGGGAGGGACCTTGCACAGCGTAGAGGAACTCCGCCATGCGCGCGAGCTTGCCGTAGTAGGCGGGCGGAAGATCGCGCGCGATGATGGCATGGAACAGAAACATGTCGAGCGCGTAGACGTGATAGTAAGTCGATTGCTCGAAATGGCTGCCATCAGGCTTGATTTGAAAATCGAGTTGTTGTTCGATGATGGCGCCTCCCGTACGGGTGAAGCGGCGCGCGGCGGGCATTCGAGGATACATCCGGCCAATCGCATAGAGAGCGAGAGCCTCCCCGAGC
>JAICMB010000494.1 GCA_025929455.1 Bryobacteraceae bacterium
CTCGTAAAATAGGGAAGAAACGATGTCACGGCTGCGCGCGGCGTTGATCACCAATCCGCTGATCGTCCTGGCGACTATTGTGTTCGCGTCCGCCAGCGTAGCGGTCTCATTTTTCGATCCCACGGGACACCGCCAAGCCGCTATTGCACGTGCCTGGTCGCGCGTGCTGCTCGCCGTCAGCCGCGTTCGCGTGCACGTCGAAGGCGCCGGGCGGATCTCGCCCGATGGTAGCTACGTGTTCGCGTCCAACCACGCGAGCTTCATGGATTCGCCCGTGATCCTCGCCAACATTCCGCTGCAGTTCCGTTTCCTCGCCAAGCGCGGTTTATTTAAGATTCCGTTCCTTGGCACCCACCTGCGCCGGGCCGGCCACATCCCCGTCTACCGCGATAATCCGCGCGGCGCGATCAAAACGCTGTCGCTGGCCGCCGAAGCCATCCAACGTAACCGCATCTCGCTGGTCATCTTTCCCGAAGGCGGTCGCTCGCGCACCGGCGAACTGCGCCCGTTTCTCGACGGCGCCGCCTACATGGCAATTAAAGCCGGCGTCCCGCTCGTACCCGTTGCACTGAAAGGCACCCGCGCCGTCCTACCCATGGGGTCCGGCAACCCCCGCCCCGGACGTGTCGAACTCCGTGTCGGCGATCCCATCCCAACGCGCGGTCTGACTCTGCACGACCGCACGCGACTGACCGCCCAAGCGCGTGAACAGATCGCGGCGCTGCTCGAAGACGAGCCGATTCCGGTGTAAATACGCCGGTGCGGTATTTGGATATCGATCTGTGCCACCTGGTGATAACTTCTTTTCCGCTGCTGTGATGATCCTTGTCGGTGCGGATGACTCTGCCCATGGTGATTGTGAACGTCGCGTTCAGCAAATTATCGATCCGTGCTTCGGCATATCAGCCGCAACACCCCCCCCCGCGTAACCGCTTCGTCTTGAATCAGCAGAAGCCATTGCGGAACTTGGAATACGAAATAGCGCAAGACCGCAAAGGAGGTACTCGCGCCCGCTACACGAGCACGGTAAACGCCGCTTCCGTCCGCTGCACCGGGCGGTACAGCGTATCCCGCTCCAGCGGTTCGCGCCCGGCCTCGCGAATCAACCGCAGCAAATCATTGCGCCGCAGCCCCTGCGTTACGGTCGAGCCCGCGTCGTGATAGATCTTTTCCTCCACCACCGTCCCATCGATATCGTCCGCCCCAAACCGCAGCGCGATCTGCGCCACGTTCGGCGTCAGCATCACCCAGTACGCTTTGATGTGCTCGATGTTATCGAGCAGCAGGCGCGCGATCGCGATATTCTTCAGGTCCGCGAAGCCCGTCGTCTTCTGGATGTGGTGCAGCGGCGTATTGTCCGGATGGAACGCCAGCGGGATGAACGTCTGAAAACCGCCCGTCTCATCCTGCAGCGCGCGCAGCTTCAGCAGATGATCGACGCGGTCCTCCTCCGTCTCGATATGGCCGTACAACATCGTGCAGTTCGACTTCAGCCCGAGCTGATGCGCGGTGCGCGCGGCGTTCAGCCATTCGCTGCCGTCGATCTTGTGATCGCAGATGATGCGCCGCACGCGCTCCGAGAAAATCTCCGCGCCGCCACCCGGACACGAGTCAACGCCCGCCTCCATTAGCCGCTCAATCGTCTCGCGAACCGGCAGCTTCGCGCGCCGTGCCAGGTACGCGATCTCCACCATCGTGAACGCCTTCAAATGCACCTGCGGGAAACGCTTCTTCAACCCGCGCAGCATTTCGCAGAACCAATCGAGCGTTAGTTCCGGGTGCAGGCCGCCCACAATGTGAAATTCCGTTACCGCTTCCGAATAGCCCTCGCCCGCGCGATGCCACACTTCTTCGAGTGACCAGGTGTATGCCTTCGGGTCCTTGGCCTTCTTGCCGAACGCGCACAGCTTGCAACTCGCCACGCAGACGTCGGTCGGATTGATGTGCCGGTTGACGTTGAAATACGTCGTGTTGCCGTGCATGCGCTCGCGTACCCGGTTGGCAATGTACCCTACCGCAAGCAGATCGGACGTGCGATAGAGCGCCAGCCCGTCGGCCGCATCCAGCCGCTCGCCGCGCTCTACTTTTTCAAGAATGGGAGAAAGGCGGCGGTCTTCAACAGCCACGCGCTCAGACATTTTTTAAGCGCCCCTCCGCAAGATGGCCATGTCGGCTGCCCAAAAAACGAAGAATAACACGCTGACATAACCGTTTACAGCGAAAAACGCCGCGTTCACGCGCGACAGATCGCTCGCGCGTACAATACTGTGCTCATAGATAAGCAACGCCGCCACGGCTGCGATACCTGCCATACTGATCCAGCCCAAATGAAAGCTCACGGCAAGTGCAAATAGGCACGCCAGCATCGCAACGTGCAGCACGCGCGCGATCCACAACCCGCCCACGATACCGCACGCGCGCGGGATGCTGAACAGTCCGGCATCGCGGTCGAAGTCGTAATCCTGGCACGAGTAAATGATGTCGAAACCGGCGGTCCAGAACGTCACCGCCGCCGTCAGCCAGAGAATTCGCGGATCGAGCGAGCCCGTGATCGCGATCCATGCCGCGGTGGGCGCTATGCCGAGCGCAAAACCGAGCACCAGGTGCGACAGCGTCGTGAAGCGCTTCGTATACGAATAAAGGAGCAGGACCGCGAGCGCGGCTGGCGCAAGCTCCAGGCACAAACGGTTGAGCATGTACGCCGCCGCGAAGAACACCGCGGAACAGACCACCACGAATCCCCACGCGAATCTCGCCGAGAGAATGCCCGCGGGCAGATGCCGCGTTTTCGTGCGCGGATTGCGCGCGTCGATCGCGGCGTCAATAACGCGGTTGAACGCCATCGCCGCGGAGCGCGCCGCCACCATCGCAACTACGATCCAGGCCAGTTTCCACGCAAACGCCGCCACCGGCGTCCCGGTCTCCCGTATCGCGAGCAGCGCGCCCGTCAGCGCGAACGGCAGCGCAAACACAGAATGCTCAAACTTGATCATTTCGAGTGTGAGCCGTGTGCGCCGTAAAAAAGCCTGCATCGGGACCGGATACCATTTTAGTTCATGCATTTTAGAGTTCTGGCGTTTGCCGCCGCGGCATTGCTGTGCGGCTGCGCAAGCAACAACGCTCCGACCAGCGTCGCGGACCTGCGCGCACGCGATGTTTTTCTACCGAACGGCACGCGCATCCGCGCCGAAGTGATGATCGAGCAGACCGATCTCACACGCGGCATGATGTTCCGCACCTCGCTTGCCCCCGACCGCGGCATGCTGGTCGTCCATCCCGTCGCCGGACTTTGGAGCTATTGGATGTACCAGACGCTGATCCCTCTCGACATCGTCTGGATGGACGAACTCGTCGCCAGCGTGGCGCAGCGCATTTTCCAGGAGGATGCGGACCGTAAACGGCAAACGGTCGAGATCAAGCAGGCCGTCCTCGGCCAGCTTCGCCAATC
>JAICMB010000851.1 GCA_025929455.1 Bryobacteraceae bacterium
CGGATCGCGCCGGAACTGTATCTGAAGCGGCTGGTGGTGGGCGGGATGGAGCGCGTCTACGAGATCAACCGCAACTTCCGCAATGAGGGGCTCAGCACGAAGCATAACCCCGAGTTCACGATGCTGGAGTTTTACCAGGCGTACACTGACTATCGCGGGCTCATGGATTTCAGCGAGGAGTTGCTGCGGCAGGCGGCAATCGACGCCACCGGGTCGGCGGTGGTGGAGTTCGAAGGACAGCGTCTCGATTTCGGCAGCCTGGCGCGCTTCACGATGCGCGAGGCGATCGTGCATTTCTGGGAAGGCGAGGGCCGGCCCACGCTGGAGGATGTCGCGAATCCCGAATGGCTGCGCGCGCAATCGAGCAAGGGCACCGATGGCGAACGGCTGGCCGATATCTTCGAGCGGCATGTGGAGCATAAGCTGATCCAGCCGACAGTGATTTATCAGTACCCGGTGGAAACCTCGCCGCTTTCGAAGAATAATCCCGAAGACCCGGCGTTTGTGGACCGCTTCGAGATCTACGCCGCGGGCATGGAGATCGGCAACGCCTACACCGAGTTGAACGATCCGCAGGAGCAGCGGCGGCGCTTCGAGATGCAACTCGGCATGCGCGAGCGCGGCGACGAAGAGGCGCACCAGATGGATGAAGATTACGTGCGCGCGCTTTCCTACGGCATGCCGCCGACCGGCGGCGAGGGCATCGGGATCGACCGGCTGACGATGATCCTGACCGGCTCGCGCTCGATTCGCGACGTGATCCTGTTTCCGTTGCTGCGGCCGGAGGGGCCGATCGATCTGGTGGCGCGGCTGCGGGAATACGATTCCTTGTGAAATCGACGTTTGAGCTGTTCATCGCCGGGCGCTATCTGCGGGCGCGCCGCAAGGAGGCGGTGATCAGCGTGATCACAGCGATTTCCATCCTTGGCGTGGCGGCCGGGGTGATGGCGCTGGTGATCGCGATGGCGGTGACCACGGGCTTTCGAAATACGCTGCAGCGCAACCTGCTGGGCGCGATGGCGCACATCAACGTGATCCCGCGGCATCCGGGCGATGGCATTGAGAACTGGGAGGAACTGGCCGAGCGGATTCGGAAGGTGCCGCACGTTGTCGCGGTCTCCCCGGTGCTCTATAGCCCGACATACTTCAGCGGACCGCTGCTTTCCAAGGGCGGCATTCTGAAGGGAGTGGAGCCGGATCGCGAGATCGCGGTGAGCACGACGCTGCGGCGTCTGAAGGCCGGCTCGCTCGACCGGTTGCGCGACCACAATGCGTCGCCCCCGGGCATCATTCTCGGTACGCGGTTGGCTGAAGATACCGGGATGATGCTGGATTCGAACGTGGATATCCTTACCGACGAACTCACCCCGATGGGACCGCATCCGGTGAAGCGCCGCTTCCGCGTTTGCGGGCTGTTTGAAACCGGCTTCTTCGAGGTGGACGATAACTGGGCTTACACGTCGCTCGGGGCCGCGGAAAAGGCGCTGAGCGTGGACCAGATCAACCA